>NZ_JBFBAO010000288.1:0-9137 GCF_040682255.1 Micromonospora sp. NPDC051296
GGCAGAACGCCCTCCATACGATGTGGAAGCTGGAGGCACTTCGGAAGAGCCTCGGCGACCGGCCACTGATCGTCAGCTGCGTCAACGACTGAAAGGAGGGGCCCCTTCTTAACGCCTCCGGTAGAGGAAGGGGCCCCTCTTAACATCGGCAGGTTCTTGAATTGAAGAATCCTGCAAGTGCTAAGTCGTCAAGGTGCTGCCGGGGTGGCGGCGGCGGGAAGGAGGGACGAGGCGTGTCCGTACCGCTGTACCAGGCGAAGGCGGAGCTGTTCCGCACCCTTGGGCATCCCGTCCGCATCCGGGTGCTGGAGCTGCTTCAGGAGGGCCCCAAACCGGTACGCGACCTGCTCTTCGCCATCGACGTCGAGGCGTCGAACCTCTCCCAGCAGCTCGCCGTCCTGCGCCGGGCCGGCATGGTCACCTCGTACCGCGACGGCTCCCTGGTGATGTACGCGCTCAGCACTCCCGACGTTGCCGACCTGCTGGCCGCCGGGCGGCGGATCCTCGGCGCGGTGCTCACCGACCGGGACGCCCTCCTCGACGAACTGCGCGCCAGCGGACGGGAGGGGTGAGCGGCAGCCAGGCTCCGCTCGCCGACACCACCCGGTCGGCTGTGACCACCATCGGGCGCCGCATCGTCGACCTGCTGCCCGGCCGCGCCGACTGGCATCCGGTACGCCGCGCGCCCCGCCGGGACCTCGTCGCCGGGCTCACCGTGGCCATCGTCGCGCTGCCGCTGGCCCTCGCCTTCGGCGTCACCTCGGGGCTCGGCGCGGAAGCCGGCCTGGTTACCGCGGTGGTCGCCGGTGCGGTGGCGGCCGTCTTCGGCGGATCAAACCTCCAGGTCTCCGGCCCGACCGGCGCGATGACCGTGGTCCTGGTGCCGATCGTGCAGCAGTACTGAACCTGTCCCAGGCCCACGGCATGCCGCTAATAAGGGGCGCTTCCTTTCACTCCGGCACGCGGCGGTAGGCGCCGTCGCTGGCCGAGGTGGCCATCGAGGCGTACGCGCGCAGCGCGGCGGAGACCGGGCGCTGCCGGTCGACCGGGGTGTACGGGCGGTCCCGCTTCTCCTGCGCGACCCGCCGGGCGTCCAGCACGTCGGCCGGCACGTTCAGCTCGATCGACCGGTTCGGGATGTCGATGACGATCTCGTCGCCGGGCTCGACCAGCGCGATCAGCCCACCGGAGGCCGCCTCGGGGGAGACGTGCCCGATGGACAGCCCCGAGGTGCCGCCGGAGAACCGGCCGTCGGTGAGCAGCGCGCAGGCCCGGCCCAGCCCCCGGCCCTTGAGGAACGAGGTGGGGTAGAGCATCTCCTGCATGCCGGGGCCACCCTTCGGGCCCTCGTAGCGGATCACCACCACGTCCCCGGCGACGACCTCCTTGGCCAGGATCGCGGTGACCGCGTCGTCCTGTGACTCGTACACCTTGGCCGGGCCGCGGAAGGTCAGGCACTCCTCGGGCACCCCGGCGGTCTTCACCACGCAGCCGTCCGGCGCGAGGTTGCCGGCGAGGATGGCCAGCCCGCCGTCGGCGCTGTACGCGTGTTCGCGGTCCCGCACGCAACCACCGGCGGCGTCGGTGTCCAGCGACGACCAGCGGTTGCTGGTGGAGAACGGCTCGGTGGTACGCACTCCGCCCGGCGCGGCGTGGAACAGTTCGACCGCCTCCGGGGTGGCCGACCCGCCGCGCACGTCCCAGTCCGCGAGCCAGCGCTCCAGCGAGGGGGAGTGCACCGCGTGCACGTCCCGGTGCAGCAGGCCGGCGCGGTCCAGTTCGCCGAGGATGGCCGGGATGCCGCCGGCCCGGTGCACGTCCTCCATGTGGTACTGCGGCGAGTTCGGGGCGACCTTCGCCAGGCACGGCACCCGGCGGGAGATCGCGTCGATGTCGGCCACGGTGAAGTCCAGCTCGGCCTCGCGGGCGGCGGCCAGCAGGTGCAGGATCGTATTCGTCGACCCGCCCATCGCCACGTCCAGCGCGACGGCGTTCTCGAACGCCGCCCGGGACGCCACCATCCTCGGCAGCACCGAGGCGTCGTCGTGGTCGTACCACCGCTTGGCGATCTCCACGGCGGTGCGGCCGGCCTCGACGAACAGCGACCGGCGCGCGGCGTGGGTGGCCAGCGTCGAGCCGTTGCCCGGCAGCGCCAGCCCGATCGCCTCGGTGAGGCAGTTCATCGAGTTCGCGGTGAACATGCCGGAGCAGGAGCCGCAGGTGGGGCAGGCGGAGCGTTCGATGGCGTCGAGCTGGTCGTCGCTGACCGCCTCGTTCGAGGAGGCGATCATCGCGTCGATCAGATCGATCTTGGAGTGGACGACGCCCTCGATCGCCACCGTCTTGCCGGCCTCCATCGGGCCGCCGGAGACGAACACGGTCGGGATGTTCAGCCGCAGTGCGGCCAGCAGCATCCCCGGCGTGATCTTGTCGCAGTTGGAGATGCAGACCAGCACGTCCGCGCAGTGTGCGTTGACCATGTATTCCACCGCGTCGGCGATCAGCTCCCGGCTGGGCAGGGAGTAGAGCATGCCGCCGTGGCCCATGGCGATGCCGTCGTCGACCGCGATGGTGTTGAACTCCCGGCCCACCCCGCCGGCCTCGGCCACCGCGTCGGCGACCAGGCCGCCGAGGTCCTTGAGGTGTACGTGGCCCGGGACGAACTGGGTGAAACTGTTCGCGATGGCGACGATCGGCTTGCCGAAGTCGTCGTCGGTCATCCCGGTGGCCCGCCACAGGGCCCGGGCGCCGGCCATCGTCCGGCCGTGCGTGGAGGTCTTCGACCGCAGCTCAGGCATGCGTACCAGTCTTGCACCGGCGACCCGGCACCGGACAGGTGCGCGCACCGTGTCCCAACAGATGCACACCCGATCCCCACGGCGAGCGCGCATCCGGCAAAGTTGAGGGCGTGCACACACCCCCGGGCATGATCGGCGCCGCGGTGCTGAGCGCGCTGGTCGCCCTCGTGGCCGGTGTGCTGCTGGCCGCTGCCGCCCGGAACCGGGTCGGCCCGCATCGCCAGGCGTACGCGCTGCTCGCCGTCGCCGGAGCGGTCGCCGTGCTGACCCTGCTGGCCGGGGTGGCCGTCGTGCTGGGTGCCGGCGGGCACTGGGCACACGAGCAGTCGCAGCGCACCGGTTGGGCGACGCTGGTCGCGCTCGGCACGGCGGTGAGCGGGCTGCTCTTCTGTGTCGGCCTGCTCCGGATGCCCGGGGTGGCCGGCTCGGCCGGCTCGGCCGCCCGGCTCACCCTGGACGGCGTGATCGTCGGCACGGCGCTCTGGTTCGTCGGCTGGGTGCTGTTCTCCGAGCCGACCCGGCTGCTCGGCGACGCCACCCCGACGGCCTGCCCGGCGATCCTGCTCGCCTCGGTCAGCGCGGCACTGAGTACCGGCCTCGCCGCGATCATGGTCTTCCGCACCCCGCCGCCCCGGCGCTGCCTCGCCGTGCTGGCCACCGGCATCACTGTGGCGACCTGTGGTGGGCTCGCCGTCGCGGCCGGGCTCTGTCAGGCCGGCCCCGGCGCGACCTTGATCGCCGCGGTGGTGCTCGCGGTGGGCCTGCTGACCGTCGCGGTGGCCGTCCACCGGATCGACCCGCCCGGCCAGGTCGCCATCGACCTGATCCGTCGCGACGGCGAGTACGCGTTCGTCCCGATGCTCGCCATGGCCACCTCGGCGATGTACCACCTCCTCCAGGACGGCCGGTTCGACGCGCTGGGCATCGTCGCCGGCAGCGTCGAGGGTTTCGCCCTGGTGGCCCGGCAGTACCTCAGCCTGCACGAGGTCCGGGCCTACGCCCGCCGGCTCGCCGAACGGGAGGCGCACTTCCGGCAGCTCGCGCACACCGACGCGCTCACCGGCCTGGCCAACCGGCGGGCCCTGTTGCAGGCCCTGCACCGCTACGCCGAGGCCGGCACCCCCTGCGTCCTGCTCGGCCTCGACCTCGACGGCTTCAAGAACGTCAACGACATGCGCGGCCACGACGTCGGTGACGCGGTGCTGGCCGAGTTCGGCCAGCGGCTGCGGGGCAACCTGCGCCCCGGCGACCTCGCCGCCCGCCTCGGCGGGGACGAGTTCGCGGTGCTCATGCACGGCGGCCCGATCGAGGCGGGGGTGGTCGCCGAGCGGCTGCTGGGCGTGCTCGGCCGCTCCTACGCGCAGCCCGAAGGGCCGGTCTTCCTCTCGGTCAGCATCGGCCTGGCGGGCTGGGCCAGCGAGCCCGACGTCGAGCTGTTGCTGCGCCACGCGGATCTCGCGCTGCGCTACGCGAAGCAGCGTGGCAAGAACCGGATCGAGCGGTACGACGGCGCGTACGACCGACTGCTGCGCCGGCGTACCACGCTGGAGCACGAGCTGCGCGGCGCGATCGAACGCGACGAGCTGCGGTTGGTCTTCCAGCCGGTGGCCTCGCTGCCGTCGGTGCGCCCGGTCGGCGCAGAGGCGCTGCTCCGCTGGCACCACCCCGCGCTGGGCAACGTCCGCCCGGACGAGTTCATCCCCCTCGCCGAGGAGTGCGGGATGATCGCGAAGCTCGGCGCGTGGGTGCTGCACCAGGCCTGTCACCAGCTGTCCCGCTGGCTGGCCGAGGGGCACGACGTCTGGGTGTCGGTCAACGTCTCCCCGCGTGAGCTGCACGCCCCCGAGTACGTGGTGCAGGTCGCCGAGGCGCTGCGCGCCCACAACGTGCCGCCGCAGCGGTTGGTGCTGGAGGTCACCGAGCACGCGGTCGCCACCGACCTCGACGAGCTGATCCGGCGGCTGACCGCGCTGCGGCTGACCGGCGTACGGATCGCTCTGGACGACTTCGGCGCCGGCTACTCGTCGCTGGGGCAGCTGCGCCGGCTCCCGATCGACATTCTTAAGATCGACCACAGCCTGGTGGCCGAGCACGAGCCGGTCCGGCCGGTCGGGCGCGACGGCCCGGCCTTCGCCCCGATGGTGGACATCGTCATGCGGCTGGGTCATCAGCTCGGCCTGGAGGTCATCGCCGAGGGGGTCACCACGCCCACCGAGTTGGCCGCGGTGGTGGCCGCCGGCTGCCGGTTCGGTCAGGGTGCGTTGTTCGGCTGGGGCGTACCGGCCGAGCATCTGGAGGCGATGCTGGAGGCGGCGTCCTCTCCGGGCGCCCGGCCGGCCCGCCCGGCACCGGAGGACGCCCCGGCTGCGCCCCCGCCCCGGTCACCCGTCCCACTCTCCGGTCAGGGCGTTCCCGAGCACGTCACGCCGGGTGCGGCCGGCGTGCCGGAAACGGCGCGCCGAGAACCGTGAACCAAAATGTGGGATCAGTTGACTCATCGCGTGAGATGCGTCAGGCTTGAGCCCATGTCGTCGTACCGGTCGCTGCGAGTACTTACCTGAGCGCACTCTCCCTGACTGAGAGTGCGCTGGCCCCGTGCATCTGGCACGAGGGCCCTTTTTCTTGCCGTCGAACCCATCGGATGCCGGCTTCCGCCCGCGTTCCACATGTGAGCAGCCCCACCCACTCCAGCCGAAGGCCAACCGCCATGACGAGACCCACGCCAGAGACCCTCGCCCATTCCGTGCGGCGGGCCCGCAACGCCGCCGACGCCCCGGGCGACGCCGACCACACCCGCGCCGCCGCCACGCCGGCCGTCCCGGCGGTACGCCCCGCCTCGGCCCAGGTCTCGGGCGCCGGCTCGCTCGTGCGCTCCCTGGAGGCGCTCGGCGTCGACGTCGTCTTCGGCATCCCGGGTGGCGCGATCCTGCCCGCGTACGACCCGCTCTACGATTCGACCGTCCGGCACATCCTGGTCCGCCACGAGCAGGGCGCCGGCCACGCGGCCACCGGATACGCCCAGGCCACCGGCCGGGTCGGGGTTTGCATCGCCACCTCCGGCCCGGGCGCGACGAACCTGGTCACCCCGATCGCCGACGCGTACATGGACTCGGTGCCGCTGGTGGCGATCACCGGCCAGGTCGCCCGGCCCGCGATCGGCACCGACGCCTTCCAGGAGGCGGATATCCAGGGCATCACGCTGCCGATCACCAAGCACAACTTCCTGGTGCAGGACGCCAGCGAGATCCCGCGGGTGCTGGCCGAGGCGTTCCACCTGGCCTCGACCGGACGGCCCGGCCCGGTCCTGGTGGACATCCCGAAGGACGTCCTCCAGGCGCCGACCACCTTCGCCTGGCCACCCACCCTGGATCTGCCCGGCTACCGACCCACCCTGCACCCGCACGGCAAGCAGATCCGCGAGGCGGCGCGGCTGATGAGCGGCGCCCGGCGCCCGGTGCTCTACGTCGGCGGCGGCGTGCTCAAGGCCGGTGCCACCGAGGGCCTGCGTCGGCTGGCCGAGCTGACCGGCATCCCGGTGGTGACCACGCTGATGGCGTTGGGCGCGTTCCCCGACTCGCACCGGCAGCACCTGGGCATGCCCGGCATGCACGGCACCGTCGCCGCGGTCTACGGCCTGCAGAAGGCCGACCTGATCGTGGCGCTCGGCGCCCGGTTCGACGACCGGGTCACCGGCAAGCTGGACTCGTTCGCCCCGGACGCCACCGTGGTGCACGCCGACATCGACCCGGCCGAGATCGGCAAGAACCGGCACGCGGACGTGCCGATCGTCGGCGACGCCCGGCACGTCATCGACGAACTGCTCGCGGCGGTCACCGCCGAGCAGGCGGCCGGGCGCGGCGCCGATCTCGCCGACTGGTGGGCCCAGCTCGACGACCTGCGCGAGCGGTACCCGCTGGGCTACGAGGAGCCGGCCGACGGCACCCTCTCCCCGCAGTACGTGATCAAGCGGCTGGGCGAGATCGCCGGGTCGGACGCGATCTACGTGGCCGGCGTCGGCCAGCACCAGATGTGGGCCTCCCAGTTCATCTCGTACGAGAAGCCGCAGACCTGGCTGAACTCCGGCGGCCTCGGCACCATGGGCTACGCGGTGCCGGCGGCGATGGGCGCCAAGGTCGGCAAGCCCGACACGGTGGTCTGGGCGATCGACGGCGACGGCTGCTTCCAGATGACCAACCAGGAGTTGGCCACCTGCGCGCTGGAGGGCATCCCGGTCAAGATCGCCGTGATCAACAACGGCAACCTCGGCATGGTCCGCCAGTGGCAGACCCTGTTCTACGGCGAGCGCTACTCCAACACCGACCTGGGCACCCACAAGCACCGCATCCCGGACTTCGTCAAGCTCGCCGAGGCGCTCGGCTGCGTCGGCCTGCGCTGCGAGACCGCTGAGGACGTGGACCGGACCATCGAGGCGGCGATGGCCATCAACGACGCGCCGGTGGTCATCGACTTCGTGGTCGGCAAGGACGCCATGGTCTGGCCGATGGTCGCCGCCGGCACCAGCAACGACGAGATCATGTTCGCCCGCGGCGTCCGCCCGGCCTTCGACGAGGATGAAATCTAAATGACCATGCACACGCTGAGCGTTCTGGTGGAGAACAAGCCGGGCGTCCTGGCCCGGGTCTCCGGGCTGTTCTCCCGGCGCGGCTTCAACATCGACAGTCTCGCCGTTGGCGAGACCGAGAATCCGGACGTCTCGCGGATCACGATCGTGGTCAACGCCGAGTCCTCCCCGCTGGAACAGGTCACCAAGCAGCTCAACAAGCTGGTGAACGTGCTCAAGATCGTCGAGCTGGATTCGTCGGTCTCGGTCGCCCGCGAGTTGCTGCTGGTCAAGGTGCGCGCCGACCGCAACGCCCGCGCCCAGGTCCTGGAGACGGTAAACCTGTTCCGCGCCCGGGTGGTCGACGTGGCCGCCGACACCCTCACCATCGAGGCGACCGGCACCCCGGACAAGCTCGACGCGTTGCTGCGCGACCTCGAGCCCTTCGGCATCAAGGAAATGGTCCAGTCGGGCCTGGTGGCGATCGGGCGTGGCTCCCGCGCCATCACCGCCGGCCCGGCCCTGCGGGCCGCCTGATTCACCTGTTGGCCGGCCCGTGCCGGCCGCCTGAACCAACGAGCAACGACGGGCCGAAACGGCCGCCGTACGAAAGGGAAGTCATGAGCGTTGAGGTGTACTACGACGACAACGCCGACCTGAGCCTGATCCAGGCGAAGAAGGTCGCCGTGATCGGGTACGGCAGCCAGGGCCACGCCCACGCGCTGTCGCTGCGCGACTCCGGGGTCGACGTGGTGATCGGCCTGCCGGAGGGCTCGAAGAGCCGGGCGAAGGCCGAGGAGCAGGGCCTGCGGGTGCTCACCCCGGCCGAGGCGTCCGCCGAGGCCGACGTGATCATGGTGCTGGCGCCGGACACCGCCCAGCGCAAGATCTACGCCGAGTCGATCGCGCCGAACCTCAGCGCGGGCAAGGCGCTGTTCTTCGGGCACGGCTTCAACATCCGGTACGGGCTGATCAAGCCGCCGGCCGAGGTGGACGTGGCCATGGTCGCCCCGAAGGGCCCCGGCCACCTGGTCCGCCGGCAGTACGTCGACGGCAAGGGCGTGCCCTGCCTGGTCGCCGTCGAGCAGGACGCCAGCGGAGCGGCCTTCGCGCTGGCGCTGTCGTACGCCAAGGGCATCGGGGGCACCCGGGCCGGCGCGATCCGGACCACCTTCACCGAGGAGACCGAGACCGACCTCTTCGGCGAGCAGGCGGTGCTCTGCGGCGGCGCGGCGGCGCTGGTGCAGACCGGCTTCGAGGTGCTCACCGAGGCCGGCTACGCCCCCGAGGTGGCCTACTTCGAGTGCCTGCACGAGCTGAAGCTCATCGTCGACCTGATGTACGAGGGCGGCATCGCCCGGATGCGCTACAGCGTCTCCGACACGGCCGAGTACGGCGACCTCTCCCGGGGCCCGCGGGTAATCGACAGCCGGGTCAAGGAGGAGATGCGCAAGATCCTCGGCGAGATCCAGTCCGGCGAGTTCGCCCGCGAGTGGGTGGCCGAGGACGAGGCCGGGCGGCCGAACTTCAACAAGTGGCGGGCCGAGGGCGCGGCGCACCCGATCGAGGAGACCGGCGCGAAGCTGCGCGGCATGATGAGCTGGGTCGACCGGCCGATCACCGAGACCGCCTGACCGGAGCGGACCCGCCTGGCGGGTTCGCCACCGCGGGCCCGCGACCCGACCGGCCGGATGCCGGTTACGGCGGTGACGGTGACCAGGACGGTGATGTCGGTGCCCGAGTTCGTGATGAACGCCTTCGAGCCGTTGATCACCCAC
>NZ_JBFBAO010000289.1:0-9133 GCF_040682255.1 Micromonospora sp. NPDC051296
CGCACGCCACCGCACCACATCCCCAGTCCGATACATCCGACCCGAACCAAACGGACACGCCACAAACCGGCCAGCCGTCAAACCCGCACGACCCAGGTAGCCGCGGGCCAGGCCGGTCCCGGCCAGGTACAGCTCGCCTGCCACACCGACTGCTGTCGGCTGGAGGTAGCCGTCCAGCACGTACGCGCGGGTGTTGCTCAGCGGACGACCGATGACCGGTGTGGCGGACTCGCGCACCCGGCAGCCGAGCGCGTCCACGGTGAACTCCGTGGGTCCGTAGATGTTGTGGCTGTCCACCGCCGGTGAGGCCAGCAGCCGGTCCCAGAGGCCAGCGCCCGCCGCGTCGCCGCCCAGCATCACCACGGCCGGCGGGTGGCCGTCCGGGTCCAGCAGGCCGTTCTCGATGAGCTCCTCGGCGTACGCGGGGGTGAGGTCGAACAGGTCGAGCCGGTGCTCGCGGGCGTAACGGGCGAGCAGTTCGGCGTCCCGGCGGATGTCATCGTCGATCAGGTGCAGCTCGTGGCCGGCGACCAGGGCCAGCAGGCCCTCCCAGGACGTGTCGAAGGAGAGCAGGGCGGCCAAGGCGACGCGCAGCCGGCGACCGCCTACCCGGGTGGAGCCGTCGGCGAACATGCCGTCGCGGTGGTCCTCGTACAGGTTGGCGAGCGAGCGGTGCTCGATCAGCACGCCCTTGGGTCGTCCGGTGGAGCCGGACGTGTAGATGAGGTAGGCCGTGTTCTCGGGGCGAAGGGAAACGTCCGTCAGGTCCCGGTCGGGTCGGGCCGCCACCTCGGCGGCGACGGCTGGGCAGTCCAGCTGCAGTATCGGCGCCGGCGACTCCGGCAGGTCGACCGCCGAGGTGGTCAGCACCAGGACCGGGGCAGCGTCGGTCAGCTGGAACCGGAGCCGGGCGGCCGGCTGATCCAGGTCCAGCGGCAGGTAAGCACCACCGGCCTTGAGCACGCCGAACAGCGCGATCACAGCCTCCTCGGTCCGCGGCAGCGCGATGGCGACCGTGGACTCCGGGCCAACACCGGCCGCTACCAGGTGATGGGCGAGTCGGTTGATCCGGCCGTTCAGCTCGCGGTAGGTGAGCCGGGTCGATCCGAACACCAGCGCGGTCTGGTCCGGGGTGGCGGCGACCTGCCGCTCCAACTGCTCGATGACGGTCCGGTTCTCGGCTGGCCGACCGGTCGCGTTCCACGTGTGCACCATGCGGTAGCGCACAGCCGGGTCGAGCACCTCGACCCGGCCCACCGGCCGGTCCGGGTCGTCGGCGACGGCCCGCAGCACGGCCAGGAACTCCTCGGCCAGGGTGGCCACCGCGGTGTCGTCGATCAGCTCCGGCCGGTGCTCGATGCGGAACCGCAGGTCCGCGCCGGGCAGTGCGGCCAGCGCCAACGGGTAGTGAGTGGGGTCATGCCCCTCGGTGCCGACCACCCGCAGGTCGGCCGTCCTCGCGGCGCCGGCGAGCGCGTCGGCGTCCAGCGGATAGTTCTCGAAGACCAGCACCGTGTCGAACAGCTCGCCGTGCCCGGCCAGCTGCTGGACCTCGGCCAGACCTAGGTACTGGTGGTCAAGCAGCTTGGCCTGCTCGGTCTGCACGGTGCGCAGCAGGTCGGTCAGCGACTGCCACGGGGACAGCCGCACCCGGGCCGGCAGCGTGTTGATGAACAAGCCCACCATCGACTCGACGCCGGTGAGCTCGGCCGGGCGGCCGGCCACGGTCACCCCGAACAGCACGTCTGAGCGGCCGGTGAGCCGGCCTCGCTCAACGTGCGAAGAGCGACGACGAGATCCTTCGTGGTGTGTCGCTTGTCGAACACCTCGAGAACGGTGTCGTCGAAGCTTTCGACGGCGGTGGTGACGAGCACGCAGCCGGTGTCGCGCAGCAGCGGCATCATCTGCGGGTAGGCGACGAGGTGTTCCACCTTGATCGTCACGTCGTAGCTGAGGGCCGGGAACCGCTCGTGAAGGCGGGTGACAATCGCGGCGGCGTGCGTCGGCCCATTGAGAAAGTCCGGATCGCCGAACGTGATGTGCTCGGCACCCGCCTCGACCAGGGCGGCCACGTCCGCATCGACGACGTCACGCTGAACGACGCGAAAACGTCCGCCGTACACCGGCACGATCGGACAATGCCGGCAGACGTGCTTGCAGCCGCGGCTGGCCTCGGTGTAGCCGACAGTCCGTCGGGTGCCGTCGGGCAGTTGCAGCGAGGCGTACGACGTCAGTGGTGGTAGTCCCGCCCGGTCGGGCTGCCGGAACGTCTGGCGGTCCAGGGAGATCAGCGGCAGCGTCTGACGTACCGGCGGGTCAGGTGAGGTGGCCGTCGGCGGCGATTGCGATAGTTCGGACACCAGGGCGGTCAGCGGCGCCTCGAACTCGCCGCCGAGGACGGTGTCGACGCCGAGTGCACGCAGAAGGCTCTCGTTGACCGGTGCGTAGAGGCCGTACGCGCACAGGTGCGCCGTGGGGTTGAGGACGCGCACCCGTGGGATGAGCTCGACCGCCATCCGGGTGGCCGTGTGCATTGGCAGGTAGAAGGCGACCACCTCGGCAGCCTTGACGGACGCCTCGGGGAACGACTCAACAGCAAGATCGACTGCCGCCACCTCGGCGCCTGCAGCGCGCAACCAGGCCGCCGGCGAGGCAAGCCCGAAGGGCTGATGGCCGAGTTCGTACGTCGACAGCAGTAGCACGGGTATCGGTCGGCGGGCGCGTTCCCTGTCCTGCATGGCAGCAGTACTCACCGCGTGTCCTCTCGCGCGATCCGCGATTCAGCGAAGCATCCGGCTAACCGGAAGTCAACCACTGCCGCCGATGTCTCAGCCAGATGCGGCACAGGTGGAGGAGGCGGTGGCACCGGCCAACTGTTGCTTGAAGAAGGCGAGGATCTCGGGCAGGGCTGCGGGCAGGACGTCGACGTGTCCCTTGCCGGGAAAGAGCTTTGCGGTGATCATCGCGCTCGCGGCGCAATATCGCTGGCGCAACTCGCGCGCATTCTGCAGGGGGATGGTGTCGTCGACCTCACCGTGCACCAGCATGATCGGCACGTCCGGCGCCGCGCCGCCGAGCTCGTTCTTCGCCAGCAGCGCCCGGACCTCGGGTGCATCCAGGACAGCGCCGGTGCCGTAGGTGTCCGTCCTACCGTCGGCGTACTCCCCCAGAATCTCGTCCACGCACCTGCCGGGGATCTCATCGAGGGCGGTGCTGCCGGCCGCCGTCAGTCCGTCCATCGCGACCTGCGGATACGCCGTCCGGTAGCCGTGCGCAGTCATCAGGACGTAGCCGAAGTAGGGACCCCCGGCGAGCTGAGCGTCGAGTTCGTCGAGACCCGCCGGGACGGCCACTCCCGCCGCTCCGACCAGACGGATGTCGGGTGCGTACTTGGCGTGGATCTCGGCCGCGTACAGCGCGGCCGCGCCCCCCTGCGACTGCCCGAGGATGAAGGCGCTCGCACCGGTCGCGTCGAACAGTTGGCTGCCGGCGCGGATCGAGTCCAGGACGTTGCGCGCCGATGCCTCGTTGACCATGAAGGGGTGTTCGCCCGGTGTACCCAGCCCCTCGTAGTCCGAGGCGACGAAGATCGCACCCTCCGCGATGGCCCGCCGCACCAGGGACAGTGAGTCTCCGGCACCCCGGGAGTAGCCACGCGACGGGGCACAACTGTCGTCCAGACCGACCGTCCCGTGGGCCCAGGCCAGAATCGACCGCGGACCGGCCGACGCCGGCTCCTCCGGCTGGAACGCCACACCGGACACGGCGACCAGGTCACCACTCGTCGCCGTGGACCAGTAGAGAATGGCGAACCCGGTCAACCCGTCAGGGCTCGGCACCGGTCTGGCCCAGATAAGCTGCCCCGGTTTGGCGTCGGACGGCCGGGTGGGCGGCTGGTAGAAGGCGTCACCGGCCGGCCCGGGGGTCGCCAGCGGGGCGGCGGTGCCGGCCTCGGGTGGGCTCGTGCCGTCGCAGCCGGCTCCGGCGAGCACACCGAGGATCGTGAGGAGTGCGAGGGCGCGCCGCATGCGTCGCAGGCTAGCAACCGGGCACAGCAGACGACAGGGATCGTCGTGGAGCGCCGTACCGGCTCTGGCGGCTGAACCGCGACAGGCGGTACCGTCTGTCAGATCCGCGATTCCGGATGCCAGGACGGCAGCACCGTGACACTGAGGAGCGGACGCGATGGGTGGCATCAACCGCGAACACGTCCGGTTGCACAGCGTCCCCTGTCTCCTGGTCGACCAGGTCGTCGAAGCCGCCGAGTACTACCGGGACCGGCTCGGGTTCACCCACGTCGAACTGCTCGAAGATCCCCCGGTCGCGGCGGTGGTCCGGCGAGGTTCCGCCGCGGTGCTGCTGCAGGCCGTGAAGCAGTCGGGCGACGTGTCGTTACGCCAGTTCGCGGAGCATGCCTGGGACGCCCTGTTCGAGGTGGACGACATCGAGGCCCTCGCCACCGACCTACGTCGGCGTCACGCTAACGTCCAGGTCGGACTCGGTATCACTCCCGTGTCGGACCGCACCCTCGAAGTACGCGACAAGTGGGGCAACGTGCTCGCGTTCGCCGAGCGCGCCGACCGCCGGCGGCTGAGCGCACGCCGTATCGCCCGGGCAGCGGTACCGGCACCGGTGCGGAGATCCTGGGCGCAGGCCCGCCGGGACCGTGAGGATCGTCCGCACCAGCGGGAGCTACAGCGTTTCTGCCGATCACTTCGCGGCTCCGACCCGTTCTACATGTATTTCACCCGTGGGCTGTTGCACTGGGTCTACCAGGCACAGCGGCACGTCCCGGCCGACGTCAACCTCGTTCTCCTCGGCTCCGACCTGCCCGACGCCGAAGTCGACTGGCTGCGGGCGAACGTCGACCGCCCACTGCACAACATCCGCCTCGGCGTCGATGACAACACGACCTGGGAGTTCCTCTTCCGCGCCAACGACCGTAACTTCGGCTGGCTCGACATCGACTGCTTCGTCCTCGCCCCGCAGCTGTTCGCCGAGATGGCGATGATCGCCGACGATGTCGCGGTCAACGGGATCTGGACCTACCCGGTAGCCGACGGGCTGCCGATCGCCTGCACCCACTTCGCCTTCGTCAACCTCCAGGCGGCCCACGCGCTGCACCGAGGTGGAGCGGCGATGAGCCCGACGAACTACGACTGGCGCGGCTCGAACATTTCTCTGATGCATCCCCGGACCCATTGCCGGGTGCCCAGCCCTCGCCAGCGCCGGGAACTTCTGAAAGTGCTGCCGCCGGACGCGCACGGGCGACCCCGCCCACCCGGCGGCAGCCCCTTCTTCGACACGCTTGTCGCCTACCAGGTCAGCGCGTACGCCAACGGGTACCGAACCCACCCGGTACGGCCACTCGCGCACCGTACCGAGGACTCACTCGGCGAGACCGCGAACGGGAAACGGGTCTGGCAGCAGGACATGAGCCCGGAGGTCGTGCACGTTGGCGGCGTGAGCTACTACCAGCGCTACTTCCACTCGCCGGCGCTGCGGGCGATGTATCTGGCTGCGGAGTACGCGATGCTGCATGGCCTGGTCGACCGTCTCCCCGCGTCCTACGGCGGCCGCCTCGCCCGCATCACCACGGGCCTCGCCCATCACCGGCTACGGCCGTCCGACGCCGTCGCGTTGGTCCACCACCATCTGACCGAGGACCGCGGCCTTCCAGGGCCCGCAGCCGACCAGGTCCTGGGCGGTAAGCCCTGACCGAACAGCCGGTGGTCACGTGCGGACCCGCGTCGCTAGGCTCCGGCCAAGGCACTGACCAGCGCCGATGTCGTCGCGCCGTGATGGCCCGACCGCAGGACACCTCCGGAGGTCGAAGGTGCGGACGTTACCTCTCCCCGAACTGAGCGAGGTCCAGAACGAGCTCGTCCGCCAGGCATTCCTCCGTCTCCTGCACAGCGGGCATCCGGTTCCCGAGACGCAGCTGAATGTCGCGACGACGGCCGGCCACGTCGACGCGCACCACGAACTTGACGCGCTGGTCGCCGCCGGACGCGTCCGGCGCGACGACAACTCGCGCGTGACCGGCGCCCTCGGTCTGACGCTGGAAACCACTCGGCATCGCCTCCTGCTCGCCGGACGGACCTGGCACACCTGGTGTGCGATCGACGCCCTCGGCATCCTCGGCGCGCTCGACGCCTCGGGCAGCATCTATTCGACGTCGCCGCCGGACGGTCGCGTCATCGAGATTCACTTCGAGCAGGGCCGCCCTGCTCGGGGCGACCTCTCCGCCGTGGTCTACGTCCCGACATACCGTCCGGGGGCATCCGTCGTGGCGACCTGGTGCCCCAACGTCAACTTCTTCGAATCGTCGAGCGTGGCAGCGGTTTGGGCATCCGGTGCCGGGGTGGACGGGGAGTGCCTCCCGCTCGTGGCCGCGGGTGACCTGGCCGCCACCCGCTGGCGAGAGCGGCTCACGCCGAGCGGATCCGCAATCACCGGGTGAGTCGCCGTTGGGGTGCTGCCGAGCCGAGTCGCCTTGCCGATAGCCCACGCACTCCCACTGAGTTAAGCTGATAGAGATTCATTAATGCATGGTCATGATGGGAGAGCACCATGCGCGCGACCCGGCTGACCGGTCTGTTGCTCGGCATCCTCAGCGCGGCAACCCTGACCGCCAGCCAGGCGGTCGCCGCGCCATCAGAGCGAACCGACGAGGAAACGCTGAAGGTCTTCCTCGAGGCGGTCGCTGCGACCCGTAGCACGGACTACAAGCTTGCCGTCCGGGCGGACCGGGACATGCTCACCGGCGCCGTCTCAACGGAAGCCCGGGCCACCGCGGTCACCCATGTCACCGAATACTCGCAGTCCACGTTCGTGACGCTTCCCGACCTGATGTACGCCCAGGGCGAGTTCGGCTTCGGACCCGAGGCGTTCATCGAGCTCATCTTCGGACTCATGCGCGTGAACTGCGCGTTCGCCGCAGTCGCCGATCCGGCGATGGGGCTGAGCATGGCCGGGGCGGCCACCACCGCCGACAAGAGCGACGACCGCACGATTCGCGGCACGTTCGATCTGTCCCGGATCGACGGACCGGAAAACACGATGATGACCGTGAAGCATCTGAGGACCATCCTCACGCCGAAGGCCACCGCGATTCCCTTCACGGCCGTCATCGAGGATCGCTATGTCCGGTCGTTCGAAACGGTGCTCCCCCGCGCCGACGGCACCCGACTGGTGTACCGGATGGAGCTGTCGGAGATCGGAGCGACGAACAAGATCGCTGTCCCGCCCGACGGGAAGATCATCCCGGCGCCACCCGAGCTCTACGAGTAACGCCTCACGGCGTACCCGAGTCACTGCCGGTGCGGCGGCCTGATCCGATGCCCCGTTGGTCGGGTCGAACCTCATGCCGGCGTTCGGGCCGCTGCGCTCCAACCATGACGATCTGACAGATGTCCGTTCCGGAACACTGCGACGGGTCGAACGCCTCAGCTCTGTCCGCGAGATGCCGCAGTTCCCGCTCGGCGTTCTCAAGTTCCGCGATGCGCGCGCGTACCTGCGCCAAGTGCCGGCCGATGAGATCGGCGACCTGTGTACATGGAGCATGCCCGCCGTCGCGAACGGCCAGAATGCCGCCGATATCGGCGAGAGTCAGCCCAGCCGCCTGGGCGGTGCGGATGAACCGCAGGCGGACCAGGATCTCCTCCGGGTAGTCACGGTAGCCCGCCGCCGTCCGCCTCACCCTCGGCAAGAGCTCGATCTCTTCGTAGAACCGTAGGGTCTTGGCGTTCACGCCGCTGGCGGCGGCAAGCTCACCGATACGCATGAGGCAACCGTACGCCCTTGACCTTCCACCAGGCTGGAAGGTTTACCGTGCCGAGCACGAACGGCCACCGAAGGGTAGGAGATCATGCTGGTCACGCTGCTCTCAGTTCCGGGCTGCCCGCACGCCTCCGTGCTCAGCCACCGGCTCGACGAAGCGGTCGCCGGCCGCACCGACGTGACCGTCATCCACCAGGTCGTACGCGAGCCGGACGAAGCCGACCGCGCCGGCATGCACGGCTCTCCGACGATCCTCGTCGACGGCACTGACCCCTTCCGGCGGCCAGACGAACCAACCAGCCTCTCCTGCCGCCTGTACCGCAACCTGGATGGCGGCGACCAAGGGATGCCGACGGTCGAGGAACTCCGCCGCGCGCTAACGAAGAATGCCGTGTGCGGCGAGGGGGCTGCGTAGCTGGGCGACACCTCGCCGCGGACCTGCTCTTGTCCACACAATCCCCGGCGGGAGTATTTGTAGCGGACTGATCCTGTCAGGGCGTGGTCTGGGCGGCGTTGCGCAGACGTGTGGCGTCCTGGCTTGGTGGGACGCCGAACTGGCGACGGTACTCGCGGCTGAACTGCGAAAGGCTGCCGTAACCGACGCGGCGGCTGACGGCAGCGACGTCGTCGGCGTACGCGGCGAGTTGGAGTCGGGCGTGCTGAAGCCGGATCTGTTTCTGGAACTGGATCGGGCTCAGCGCGGTGACGGCATGGAAGTTGCGGTGGAAGGCCGAAACGCTCATGCCCGCTTGTTGCGCCACCTCCTCGACGAGGAAGCGCTGCATGTAGTTGTCGCGGATCCATCGCACGGCACGGGCGACGTGGCTGAGGCCGCTGTCGGGCAGGCCGAGTTGGCGGACCATCGCGCCCTGGTCGCCGGTGATGAGCCGCCAGAGGATCTCGCGTTTGATCAGCGGCGCCAGCACCGGGATGTCCCGCGGTTGGTCGAGCAGGCGGACGAGCCGCAGGACGGCGTCGAGGAGCTCGGCGGACGCGGTGCTGACGGCGAGGCCGGCCGGCACGTCGTTGCCGATGTCCGGCAGGTCGCCCGGTGCCACCTGCAGCAGTATGTCGGCAACGGCGGTCGGGTCGAGGTTCAGGCCGACGCCCAGGCCGGGAAGCTCCGGGCTGGCCACGGTGAAATGGCTGCTCACAGGCAGGTCGACAGATGCGACGAGGTAGTCCCCGGCACGGTAGTGGTAGACGCGATCACTCAGCGCTACCCGTTTGGTGCCTTGGGCCACCACTGCGAGCACCCGGCCGAAGATGGCCGGCGTCGGCGGGTACGGCCGGTCGGCCTTGAAGATCAGCACATCCTCGATCCCGGTGGTGAGGTCGGGTCGGGCGTGGC
>NZ_JBFBAO010000290.1:0-9127 GCF_040682255.1 Micromonospora sp. NPDC051296
ATGCGACCTGCGACCGGAATGGGCGAACCTGCCGTGCCGGGTGCAGCCGGGCGGGCAGGCCGCCTCCGGGCCGGAACTGCCGGTCACGGTGACCACCTACGACATGCACCAGCAGACCCGGGTGGTGACCGAGAAGACCAACGCCGCAACGCTGCGGACCACCACCACGACCTACGACAGCGCCGGCCGGGCGTACGAGACCAGTGTGGCAGTGGCGTCCGGGCTCGGCAGCGCGGTACCGACCCGGATCGGGGCATCACAGTTGCGGGACAGCGCCGGTGTCGCACCGGCTTCGCTGCGGCGGGTCGGTAAGACGGTAGCGCACGACCCGACCGCGGCCCGCTGAGCAGGCCGCGGTCGCCGCCGGAGGGCCGCCGCCGGTCGGGTCGGCGCGGACGCTCGGCGCTCTTTGTCCGGTTGGTCCCTGAGACGGGGCCCCGAGCGAGGGTGTCGGGGCCCCGTCGACTCAGGAGGCGGTGATCGTGACGTTGTCCACAGCCGCCTCGACCAGGCTGGCCGTCGAGAGGTCGGCCGCCTCCACCAGAATCCGGATCGACTGTCCGGCGTACGGGGTGAGGTTGAGGTTCGATGTCGTCCAGGCACCGTTGCGGTTGCTGGCCGCGCCGGCCTGGGTGAGCAGCGCCGTGGTGCCGCCGTTGTGCACCACACTGACCCGGAAGTAGTCCGCCGAGGACGAGTTCGAGCCGTGCGCCAGGTACCAGGCCAGCGAAAGGGTCAGCGTGCCGCTGGATGGCAGCGTGATGGCCGGGGACCGGGCGCTGGTCACGCCGCCGTCGACGTCGTAGTCACCCGCGCTGACGCCGGCCAGCCGGCCGGTCACCAGGTCGTTGCTGCCGGCGTACGGGGTCAGCTGCTTGGCCCCGCTGGAGTTGGTGGCCTGCGCGGCGCCCCGCTCCCACTGGCCCGAGGTCGCGGCGTCGGTGCCGTTGGGGTTGATCGTCCAGCCGGTCGCGGTCTCGAAGGTGTCCGACCAGACCGTGGTCCCGCCGCCACCGCCGCAGTACTGCGCCTGCTTGCCGATCGCCCGGTACGGACAGTCGGCGTACTCGGCGAGCATGAGCACCGCTTCCCGGTTGCGCGAGGTCTGCGCCGCGATCACCTCGTCGGGCGGGTAGAAGCCGCCGCCGGAGGCCGTGCGCGGGTACAACTCGAAGGTGTACGCCCAGATCCCGTGCACCGCCCACATCCAGTCGATGCTGCTGCCGTCGGTGATGTACAGGTCACTGGACTGCTGCGGGGTGAAGTTGTTGGTCGCCGCCATCTGCCGGCCGATGGTGGCGAAGGTGTTGAACTGGTCGGCCGTCATCCCGGGAGCGGTGTCGTTGTAGGTGTAGCCGTACGGCCAGAGCACCAGTTCCGAGTAGGTGTGGAAGTCGATGTTGGCTTTGATCTGCTGAACGCCGCCGACCACCCGGCTGTTGACGAAGTTGCGCAGCGCCTGCGTCTCCGGGGCGGAGAAGGCCGACGGGCCCCGGTAGGTGTCCGAGGAGGTGGAGCTGGACGAGCCGCCGCAGCAGCCCCAGTTGTAGCTCCAGTTCCGGTTCAGGTCGGTGCCGACGTACGACGATCCGCTGTTGGGCTGGCGGTTCTTGCGCCAGGACCGGTACGAGCCGGTGGCGATGTCGTACTCGCTGCCGTCCGGGTTGACCGTCGGCACGATCCAGATCTCCCGGTTGTTGACCAGGTTGGTGATCCGTGAGTCGGTGCCGTAGTTCTGCGTGAACAGCCGCATCAGGTAGATCGCCATCTCGACGGTCAGGTGCTCGCGGGCGTGCTGTTGCGAGTTGAACAGGATCTCCGGCTCGTCCTCGTCGACGGCGACATTGTCGGAGATCTTCACCGCCATCAGGTCCCGGCCCTCGTACGAGGTACCGATGCTGATCTTGCGGGCGATCGACGGGTAGGACGCGACGAGCTGGTTGACCACGGTGGTCAACTCGGCGTAGTCGTGGTAGTCGGCGTCGGCCGGCGGGAAGGCCAACGCGCCGATGTCATCGTGGGCGTGACCCCGGTCGGTCGGCAGTGGGGCGACCTCCTCCAGCCGGAACCCGAGCTTGGTGATGGCGGCGGCCTCGGCGCGGGTGGCCGAGACGTGCAGCACCCCGTGCTCGGAGTAGTCGATCGAGGCGCCGGTACGGGCGACCGCGGTACGGTCGGCGAGCGTGCGTGGCCCGAGCACCCGGTACGGCGCGGCGGCCGGTTGTTCCTCCCGGTCCGGAGCCGGCCGGGCGGAGACGGGTGGCGCGGAGATGGCGAGCAGGCCGAGCCCGGCGGCGACGATGAGCGCCAGTGCACGGCGGACGGGGATGGTGCGGAAGGCCATGGACAACCTCCTCGAGGCGCGGGGATCCCCCGCTCGGCAACGGACTGCCCGCCACCGGTCACATGGTCATATCAATATCGATCGTTCTTTAGTCCATCCCAGCCGGATCCTCATGCCGGCAACATGTTTCCTCCGCCCGGCACGCGATGGAGCCGGGTGCCGAATCCGGCCGGCTCAGGCGGCCGGGCCGCGACCCTGATCCGAGGCGGTCCCGGACTGGTCGGCGGCGGCATCGGAGGCTCCGTCCGCTGGGGCGTCAGGGCCGGCCTGGTCGTCACCGGCCAGCGCGGCCCGCAGCCGCTCCTTCTCCGAGCGGCGGCGCTCGGCGGCGGTGGCCATCTCCTCGGCCATCTCGTCCCGCCAGCCCTTGAGCAGGAAGAACGAGAGCGCGGCGGAGAACAGCAGCGCCACCATCAGCTTCAGGAAGATGTTCATGTCGACCGGCCAGAGGACCGCCACGACGGCGGCGAACAGCCCGATCCGGCCCAGCGTGTACTTGACCGCCGCACTCACGCCGTCGCCTCGCTTCGCTCGCTCACGTAGCCACTCCATTCCCCTGCCGTCCGACCGACGGCGCGCTCAGTCTGCGGTGCCGGCCCGCCCGGCGGAGCCTGGTCTCAGCTCGTCCGGTTGGCCAACCAGCGGACGCCGGGAAACCAGATCATCGCGTAGACCACGGTGAACATCGCCGCGGCCAGCCCTCCGGACAGCAGCGGCGGCAGCCCGACCGTCACGCCGACCAGCGCCAGCCCGGCGACCAACGCCACCGCGACGGACACCAGGGCGGCCACCACCCGAGGGGCACCGTACTCCCAGGCCCGGAAGTCCTCCCAGAACAGCCACGCGGGCAGAATCACCGCCAGCCAGCCGTTGGCCTGACCGAAGTCACCGGCCCCGAACGAGGCGAAGGCCCCGTCGAAGAGCACCAGCACCAGCATCCCGATGACCACCCCGGCCATGCCGACACCAAGCAGGTCGCCCAGGGCGCGGATGCGTCCCTCGGCGTCCCGGCGGGGGAACGCGCTCTGCTGCTCAGTCATCCCTGACGAGGGTACGCGAGCCCCGGCAGCACCAGTTGGCTGGCCGGGTCGCCCGCGGTTCGGGTGGGCGCTCCGATGCCGGCGTGGGTCCGCCGGGTCAGCCGGCAGGAAGCTCCCGTCGCCGCCGCGCCAACACCCGCAGCGCCGCGCCACCACCAACCAGCGCCGCGCCGACGATCACCAGGGCACCGATCGCGACACCCGTACGCGGCAGACCGCCTCCGGGCGACGGCGGGGCGGGCGACGGCGAGCCCGTGGCCGTCGGCGAGGCGGTCACCGTCGGCGACGCGGTCGGGCTGGCGCTGCCCGACGGGGTCGGCTTGGGGGCGATCGAGACCGATATCCGCAGGGACCCCTCCTGCCCGCCGCCCTGACCGGGCGACGGTGCGGCCAACGGTGACGTGGACGTCATCGCGACCATGGCCGCCGGAACCGGCGGCCGGTCCACCGCGGCCTGGGCGCTCGCCGCCCAGAGGGCGACCATCGCTCCGGCCACCGAGGTGACCGCCGCCGCGCGACGAATCCGGGTCCTGCTCACCACAACCTTCTCTCTCCTGTGGGTCATGCGATGCCGGTCAAGCCGGACCGCGTACGGCGGGACGGCGCCGGCGAACCAGCGCCCGTGTGGCGGTGATCATCCTCCGGCGGCGGCAGCTATCCGGTGGCGGCGGTCGCTCGCCGGCCGGTTGACGCTGTCGGGGTCTGGTCTCCGCCCGCCGAACCCGGAACACCGTCGTCGTCACCGGCGATCGCCAGTAGCAGCCGGCGGCGGCGCCGGCGCAGGACGAACACCAGGATCACGGCCGTGACCAGGGCCCCGAGGAAGATCAGCAGGCCCCACGGTACCGCCGACGTCGCGGCGGCACGATTGGCGGAAGGTACCGGATCTTTCTTGTCAACGGTCTCCGTGTTGACCGCCAAAGAGGCAGAGATCCGGCCAGCCGGAAAGACATCGGGAATCGTGCTGGTGAGTCGGACCTCGGAGTCGGGGAGCAACTCCGGGATGTCGATCACCTCGCTGTGGCCGAGCCGGATGCCGAGCGGACCCTTGAGCTGGATCCGCGCCTTGCCGGTGACCCGGACATTGCCGAGATTCGCCACCCGGTAGGTGACGGTCAGATCCCCACCCGGGAACGGAACGACTGGATTGTCGTACCGCAGCTCCAGCCCGGTCACCTGCACGGAGGGCTCCACCGGCCCGCTGACCCGCAGGTAGACCCGGGCGCCGATGCGCCGCTCGACGGTCACCTGCTGTCCCTCGTTGCCGGTCTCCGTCACCGTCATCGCGGCCACCACGGCTCCGGGATGGTCGCCCGGCTCGGCGTTCGCCGGAACCCGCAGGGTGAACGGCACGTCCAGCCGCTTGCCCGGCGCGATCGTGTACGACCGCTGTGGCACCCGGATCCACGCGCCGACGTCGCGAGGCTCCTCGGCGGTCGGAAGCAGGGCGTAGGCACCGTCCTCCGAGTTGAACGCGTCGGTGGCGTAGGTGTCGAGCGTGATCGGTGCCGGGCCGAGGTTGCTGATCCCGACGTAGTCGATGATCTGCTCGCCGGGCGCGAGGTCGTACACGAAGTGGTTCTTGCCAGTCGGTCCGTTCTTGCTGGACGGCTGCACGCTCCAGCGGGGTTCTTCGCGGCGCGCCGTGAGCGCGGTCGACGACTGGAGCGCGACCGGCCGCGCCGCGACGGCGTCGGCGGCGCGCCCGACACCCGGTCCGGCGACGGCCGGAGCGGCAACGGCCGGAAGGGTGAGGGCTACCACGGCCAGCAGCCCCACCCCGGTACGAAGGAGATCACGATGGCTCATGGGGATGACTCCGAGGCGGGTTCCGGATAGGAGACGCAGCGGATGTACCGCGGACCGGCTGTCCGCGGTACATCCGCCTGCGTTATTGACACCCGTGGTACCGACGCTCTGGTCAGACCAGGGTCAGGGTGAGAGTGGCGCTGTAGGCGCCCGGCGGCACGCTGTCCGGGATCGACAGGCTCAGGCCGGCGTCGCAGGTGAAGGTGCCGGCGCTGCTGCCCGCGGCCGAGGTGCAAAGCGTACGGGTGTCACCCAGGTTCGCCGGGGTGCCCGCCGAGACCGCGCCGGAGCCGCTGGCCTTGGCGGCCGACGGGGTCCAGGTGAGGTTCCCGGCCGGGATGTTGCCGGCACCGGTGAAGTCGGTCAGCTGACCGGTCACGTCCCAGCCGGCGTTGGTGCCCCGGAGGTCGGTGATGGTGGCCTGCTTGAGGGCACCGGCGGCGGTGCCGCCGACCTGGCCGCCGAGCAGCTCAACCGCCGGAGGCTGCGCCACGTCCAGCGTGAAGGCACCCGGGTCGACGTCAGCGGTGATGGTCTCGACCTTGCTCACCCCACCGGCCGGGCCGTTGACCACGAGCGAGGCGGCGGAGGACGTCGACGCCCCGAACGAACCCGGGTCGGCCGGCGTGAACCGGGCGGTCAGCGACCAGGATCCGGCCGGGATGGTGCTGGTGGTCAGGGTGGCGGTACCACCGGAGACCGCAGCGGTACCGAGCGAGTTGGTGCCGCGGAGGAACTCGACCGTGCCGGCGGCGCCGCCCGGAGCCACCGTGGCGGTGAGGGTCACCGGGGTACCGGCCTCGACCGGGCTGGCCGGGGAGACGGCGAGGCTGGTGGTGGTGGCCTCGACGACCGGCACCCGCCACTGGTTGCCGGTCACCACGATCTCGGTCACGAACCGGTCGGGGTGGCGGCCCTCCAGGAGGCTGAAGCACTCCACCACGACCCACCAACGACCGTTGGCGGGCGCCGAACCGAGCGCGAGCTGGAACGAACGGTTCGGGTTGGCGGTCACCGGAGCCTTGTCGTAGCCCCCACCACCGAGCGACGGGGTGAGGTTCGTGAACGGCCCGGTGTCCGCGGGACCGATCCGCAGCGCCGACTCCTCGCCGAACCCGGTCGGGCAGGGCGCGGAGGTGACCGCCGACTCGAACATCGGGCTATCGGTGACGAGACCGCTGGTCTGCGACAGGTTGACGGTGCCGAGCGGCGCGGCGAGCGCCGGGCTGGCGACCGCCACAAGAGCACCGGCTGCCAGCGCGGCGCCCGTCGTCAGGGCGGCCACACGAGCAAGCAGACGCTTACTCATGAATCACTTCCTCTCGTTGAGGGTGGTGACGGAACCGGGTCACCCGACCCGGCCCGCAAATACTTTTTCCATGTGCCGTGACCGCACCGGCAGGCCAATCCCTACGCCGGACATGGGGAAGGGAAACTTCCGGTGCGCTGCCACGATCAGCCGAACCGCCCGTGCACGTAGTCGTACGTGCGGGAGTCCTGCGGGTTCTCGAACATCGCTGAGGTCGGTCCGTATTCGACGATTGCGCCCGGGGTTCCCTGACTGGCGAGAAAGAACGCGCACTCATCGGAAACCCGGGCGGCCTGCTGCATGTTGTGGGTGACGATGACGATCGTGACCTCGGAGACCAGTTCGCCGATGGTCTCCTCGATCCGCCGCGTCGAGGTGGGGTCGAGGGCCGAGCAGGGCTCGTCCATCAGCAGCACCCGGGGTCGCACGGCGAGCGATCGGGCGATGCAGAGTCGTTGCTGCTGGCCGCCGGAGAGCGCACCCCCCGGTTGCCGCAACCGGTCGCGGACCTCCTTCCAGAGGCCAGCTTTGGTGAGGCACTCCTCGACAAGGTCGTCCAAATCCCGCCGGCTCGCCTTCACACCGGTCAGCCGCAGCCCGGAAATCACGTTGTCGTAAATGGACATGGCCGGGAACGGATTAGGCTTCTGGAAGACCATTCCGATCTGCCGGCGGGCGTCGGTGACCCGGCGGGCGCTGTCGTAGATGTCCTGCCCGTCCAGCAACACCTCCCCGGCGAGCGAGGCGCCGGAGACCAATTCGTGCATCCGGTTGAGAATGCGCAGGAAAGTGGACTTGCCACATCCGGAGGGGCCGATCAGCGCGGTCACCTGACCCGCGCGCATGGTCAGGGAGACCCGGTCGAGAACCTTGCGTTCGCCGAACCAGGCCGAGATGCCGCGGGCGTCCAGCGCCGCCAGCGCTCCGGTCCCGGTGCCCGGCCGGGCTGACCGGCGGTGATCCGGCCCCGCCCCGGCCGTCGTCGCCGGGTGGGTGGCGGGCGTCCCACCATGGCTCGGCGAGCCATCAGGGGCGATGTCCACCAGCGTCGGCGTGTCCGCCGCGCTCGCCGCCCAGCCGGGCTCGGCGCGCGGAGCGTCCCACCGGGGAGCGGTCTCGTCGATCGGGTGCGTCACCTTGTCCTCACAGCGTCACGAAGGTTCACATCAGGTTGGGCAGAAGTCGGGCGATCTGGTCGGCGAGGGTGAGCCCGATCGCGGTGCAGACCGGAAGGCCGACGATCCAAGCCGGCCAGCGCCCCCGTCGGATCCGGATCTGGGACACCGCCAGCGCGGCGAGCAGGAGCGCCTGCCCCCACAGCACCACCGCGACCCAGGCACCCTCGTCGACGGCCATCGCCTGCTCGGCGGAGGGCAACGAGGCGGCACCGAAGGCGCGCCCGGCCGACGGTTGCGCCGGCGAGGTCAGCTCGGCGTACACGTAGAGCAGGTCGCGGGGGGCGTAGGCCGGACCGTCCGCGGTGACCAGGACCAGCCGACCGGCCGACGTCTCCGACGGTGGCGGCGCCTCCTCACCGGGCCGACGCACCGCGACGACGCGGTATTTGTGCTCGCCCTGCCCGGTGACGGCGGTTATCTCGTCGCCGGGCAGGACCAGCCCGAGCGCCCCGAACGGCGCCCCGTACAGCGTCTTGCGGCCCATGATGACGCTGGTCCCGGCCTGGCCGGGCAGCACCGTGTCGCGGCGGTGCCCCGGCCCCGACTGCAACACGTCGCCGCGGGTTCCCTCGAACACCACGGTCCGCAGCTCCACCGCCGGAATCCGCAGCACCGCCACGGCGGTGCCGAGCGGCACGAGCTTGCCGTCCAGGTCGGTCTGCCCGACCGGCGCGGTCGCGTTGGCCAGCTCGTACCGGAAGTCCGCGTACGCCGTCTGTTGTGAACGGTGGTAGCGCAGTTGGGAGACGGCCGTGAGGTGAGCGACGAAGGCGAGGACCAGGACGGCGAGGATGGTAAGCCCCGCCCCGGAGAGATGGAACGCCAACTGGGCGCGAGCCGGAGGTGCGGGCGGGATCGGACCGCCGCCCCCCGAAGCCGGCCCCGGCTTCGTCGGCTGCGGCGGTGGCGGCACCGCCGCAGCCGGCTGGTGACGCTCGGTCGTCACCGTCATGGTCGTCACTTCTCCTCGCTCAGGATCTTCTGGGTGCCGGGCCGACTCGGCCGGCCGGCACTACCGCCAGCCGCCGGGCGTCCCGCCTCAGGGCTGCTGGTCAAGCCAGACCGGTGGGACGAGTTGGGGCCGCCGCCGGGTCGCGACGAGCACACCCGCACCGCCGCCGAGCAGCATCAGACCCGCGCCGATCATCGTGACGAGGTTGGCGCCGGTGGTCGGCAGCTTGCCGCCGCCACCCGCACCGCCGCCGTTGTCGTCACCGTCGCCGTCACCGTCGCCGTCGTCATCCGGGTCGTTCGCTTCCGCGACGACGAAGTCGAAGGTGACCTCGTGCTGGGCCCCGGTGAGCACCACGCGGTGCGCTCCCGCAGGCGCATTTTCGGTAATCATCAGACGCATCCGGACCACGCCGTTCTCGGCGGTTTCCGGGTCGTCCAGTTCGTCGTCAAACCGCACGGTGACCGTCTCGTTCCCGTCGAAACCGCGGGCCAC
>NZ_JBFBAO010000291.1:0-9111 GCF_040682255.1 Micromonospora sp. NPDC051296
CCCAAGCCGGCTCTTCGGAGAAGTCACTTCCCGGACCTGCCGCCACCCAGGATAGAACTCTGCTCCCAGCGGTGTCTTGACACAGAGGGGAGCCAGATCCGGGTGCCGAGGAACTGGCCGGGCTCGGCTACGCCCGTCACGCAAAGTCACCGATTTTGATCACGGCCAGTTGAGGGCCAGTCGCCGGACCGAGACCGAACTCGGCGCGGGTGTGCACCTTGCAGCCGTACGTACCTCTGCACTCCTACCCGTACGCCAACACCGGTGCGCTCCATGAGGGCGGGACGAGTGGCTGACCGGTCTTGTCAGGGCGTGACAGGTGTGGGGCGGGTTCGATCGGCCTGACAGTCGGGGTCTGGGCGGTGCATGTCATCCACGGCATGCCCGCCCGGTGGGGACCACTCCGGGTTAGGCCACCGGTCCGGGCGGCTGGCGCGGCGTACTGACACCGCGATCCCCTCGCCATACGCAAGGGAGGAGCGCCCCCACCGGACCACACACCGGTCTCGCCCTGGTCCCCGCCGTGGCGGCCCCGCAGATCCCTGTGGAGCGCCGCAATGCACACGACTCTCTCCGTTCTCTCTGACCTCGCCGCCGCGCCGCAGCCGTTGGCGGCCAACAGCATCAACCAGGTCATCTCCAACATCACCGGATGGATCATGGGCATCATCGCGCTCGTCGCGACGATGTTCCTGGTCATCGGCGGGCTGCGCTACATGGCGGCCGGAGGTGACCCGGCGCAGGTGGAGCAGGCGAAGGGCAACTTCAAGTCCGCGCTGATCGGTTACGCCCTCGCGGTGTTGGCCCCGGTGGTCCTGCAGGTGTTGCAGGGCATCCTCGGCGGCTGAGGCGGGCTGCGGTCATGGTGGACTGGCTGATGGGCGGCCTGGTCGGTTGGCTCGCCGAGACGGTCAACGCCCTTCTCGGCGGGCTGCTGGCTTTCCTCACGTCGTCGATCTTCGTCTCGCCGGACGTCACGGTCCTGCCGCAGGTGCGGTCGATCGCCGGCAACAGTGCGCTGGTCGTCAACGCCTGCTTCGTCCTCGCGGCCATCGCCGCCGGTATCGCCGTGATGCTCGGCGATTCCGTCGAAACCCAGTACCACGTCAAGCACCTCGTACCCCGGCTCGTGGTCGGGTTCGTGCTGTCCGCGTTCGCGGTCCCCCTCACTGGTGTGCTCATCAACGTTGCCAACGCGCTGACGGTGGCGATGGCCGGTGAGGCCGCACCGACCACCGAGGCGATCACCTTCGTCCAGGCACGCGTCGAGTCGGCGATGACCGACCCGAGCAACGCCCTGCTCATCGCCGTCATCGGCCTGCTCATCGTCGTGCTGGCGTTCATGCTCATTGGCGGCTGGCTGGCACGCATCGGGATGCTGGTCGTCCTGGCCGGGATCGCGCCGGCGGCGCTGGCCTGCTACGCCACCCCCTGGACCCAAGGTGCTGCCGACCTGTGGTGGCGGGCCCTGCTGGGCTGTCTGGCCACCCCAGCGGTGCAGGCGGTCGCGTTCTCGGCGGGCATCAACCTGCTGGTCGACCCGCAGTCGAACCTGCCGATCCTGCTCGGCCTGCCCATCTCAGACACCCTCAACCTGCTGCTCGTGATCGTGGTCCTGTGGACCACGGTCAAGATCCCGAGCCTGATGCGCCGGTTCGTCACCCAGCAGGGCCGAACCCCGAACATCACCGGCCTCATCCTGCGCACCGTCGCCGTCCAAGGCATGACACGCGGCACGGGCCGTCGTGCGCCACGACTGCTGTCCCGGGGGCCGACATGAGCACACCCACCGCCCGCTACGTCCGTCGTCCATGCACCGTCTGTCCCCACCGGAGCCGCACATGACCAACCTCGATGACACCACCGTGCGTGCTGTCGTGCCGGCCAACGTCAACGAGCCTGATCGCATCGCATTCGGGCTCACTTTTCGGCAGCTCGGCATCATCGGCGGCGTCGGCTTGGCCGGGTTCAGCGTCTACCGCACCTTTGAGCACATCCTCCCGCCGGTGGCGTGGATCGTCGCCGGGATCATCGTGTTCGCCGTCGCCATCGCCGTCGCGCTCGGCCGCCGCGACGGTCTACCTCTGGACGTGTGGCTGCGCCACGGCTTCGCCCTGTCCCACGGTCCGCGCACGCTCACGCCCGGCGCCGCGCGGGCCAGCTCCGTCGCGGCCGTCGCGGGCACGCCGAGCGTGCCGGCGCCGCTGCGATCACCCGTCACGGCGGTCAGCCCAACCGGAGTCCTCACCTGCGAGGGCACACACCGCGTCCTGATCGCCTGCGGCACCACCAACATCCACCTACGCACCGGCAACGAACAGAGCGCGCTGCTGGACGGGTTCGGCAGGTTCCTCAACAGCCTGACCGGGCCGGCGCAGATCGTCGTGGCCGCGCAGGAACACGACCTGACCGTCCACGCGCAGGCAATCGTGGACCACGCACCACGCCTGCCGGATCCGGCGTTGCAGGCCGCCGCCGACGACCACGCGCAGTTTCTGCTCAACCTCGACAGCGAACGCGACCCGCTGCGCCGCCAAGTGCTCGCGGTCATCACCGGCGAGCACACGGCCGACACCGCCGTCCGCGCCCTGTCCAGCCTCGGCGTCGAAGCCGCCGCCCTGAACGGGCCGGCCGTCGCCGCCGCCCTCGCCAGCGCGGTCGACCCCTTCACCCCACCCGTGCCCGGCCCGCGAGCGGTGCCCGGCACCCCCATCACCCTGCGGAGCACACCATGAACCTGTGGAAGCCCAAGACGAGGAACGTCGCGGCCGGGGATGGCATGCCGTCCCCGGCCGCTCTGTCGGTGACACCGTGGCACGTGCAGGTAGGTGACGGCTACGCCGCCACCTACGCCGTGTGCGGCTACCCGGCCGAGGTCGGCCCCGCCTGGCTCGACCCACTGCTGTCCTACCCAGGCCGGGTCGACGTCGCCGTCCACCTGGAACCCGTCGCACCACAACTGGCCGCGCCGATGCTCAAACGCCAACGCGCCCGCCTCGAATCCTCCCGCCGCCTGGACGCCGACCATGGACGCCTCGGTGACCCGATGGTCGAGGCGGCAGCCACCGACGCCGCCGACCTCGCCGAACGCGTGGCCCGCGGTGCGGCGAAACTGTTCGACGTCGGCATCTACGTCACCATCCACGCCCGCACCCTCGACGAACTCGCCACCGTCACCGCGGGCGTGAAGTCCGCCGCCGCGTCGGTGCTTCTCGACCTGCAACCGGCGACGTTCCGCCACCAGCAGGGCTGGATCTCGACCCTGCCGGTGGGTGTGGACCCGCTGCGGATGCGCCGCATTCTCGACACCACCGCCCTGGCGGCGGCGTTCCCCCTCGCGTCGGCGGACCTCGCCGCCCCGGCGCCAGGCGTTGTCGCCTCGCCCGAGGGTGTGCTGTACGGGGTCAACACCACCTCCAACGGGGTGCTGGTGTGGAACCGGTGGGCGCAGGACAACCACAACAGCGTTGTCCTCGCCCGCAGCGGCGCCGGGAAGTCCTACTTCGTCAAACTGGAGGTACTGCGCAACCTGTACCAGGGCACCACCGTCAGCGTGATCGACCCCGAGGACGAATACACGCCCCTCGCTGAACACGTCGGCGGCACCGTCGTCCAGCTCGGCCAGTCCGGCGTACGGATCAACCCCCTCGACCTACCCGCCGACCACCGGCCCGACACCCTGACCCGACGCGGCCTATACCTACACACGCTCATCTCGGTCATGCTCGGCGCATCGCCACCGCCGGCCGAACGCGCCGCCCTCGACCGGGCCATCACCGCCACCTACCACCAGGCCGGCATCAACGGAGACCCGGCCACCTGGACCAAACCCGCACCACTCCTACGGGACCTGGCCGCCACCCTCGACGCCGACGACGACCCGGCTGCCGGGCAACTCACCGCCCGCCTCGCCCCATGGACCAGCGGGAACTTCGCCAGCCTGTTCGACGGGCCGACCACCACCGCCCCGAGCGGGCATCTGGTGGTGTGGTCGCTGCGGCACCTGCCCGACGAGCTGCGCACCGTCGGCACCCTTCTAGCCCTGGACTCGATCTGGTCGGGCATCGACAACCCGACCACGAGTTCACGCCGGCGACGCAAGCTCGTGGTGGTGGACGAGGCCTGGCTGCTCATGCGGGACAGCGAGGGCTCCCGGTTTTTGTTCCGGATGGCCAAGGCCGCCCGCAAACGGTCCGCCGGGCTGTGCGTGATAACTCAGGACGCTGCCGACGTGCTGTCGACGGACCTTGGCCTGGCGGTGGTGTCCAACGCCGCGACGCAGGTGTTGATGCGCCAGTCGACGCAGTCCATCGACGCTGTGTCCGAGGCGTTCAGCCTGACCACCGGGGAGTCCCGGCTTTTGCTGTCCGCGCCGAGGGGCGAGGGCCTGCTTGTCGCGGGCCGGGGCCGGATTCCGTTTCGCAGCGTCGGGTCGGCGGCAGAGCATCGGATCGCCGTCACCGGTATCGGGGAGACCGAATGACCACCTCCCCGACCTGGCCCACCGAGGTGTGGCAGTGGGTCACCGCCCGGCCCTGGCTCGGCCTGCTCGCCGCCGCTGCGGTCGTCGCGGCGGTGCTCGGCCACGACCAGGTACTCGCCTGGCGGCACCGCCGCTTCGCGGCCGGCGCGCGGTGGCTGACCATTGCCGCCCCACCGGACGTCACGCCGGAGGCCGCCGCCACATTCTGGACCACCCTCATGGGAGTGCTGACTCCTTCGGTGTGGCGACGCCGGGTGTTCGGCTACCCCCATGTCGGGTGGGAGTACACCTGGACCGGCCGCGCCCTGACCATCCGCGTGTGGGTGCCCGGGACGGTGCCGCCCGGCGCGGTCGAAGCCGCCGTCCGCGCGGCCTGGCCCGCCGCCACCTGGACCGTCGAGGAGGTCGCCGCCCCAATTCCCATGCAGGTAGGTGAGGAGGTGGGTGGGGCGCATTGGCCACAGCACACCGACGGTATGCCACTGCGGGCCGAGCACGACACCGACCCGCTGCGGGCCCTGCTCGCCGCCGGTGCCGAGGTCCGCCACCGCGAACACGCGTGCGTGCAAGTCCTGGCCCGCCCGGCACCTGCCCGCCGCATCCGCGCCGCCCGCCGCGCGGCAGCGACCGCCAGCACCCATCCGCACGGACGGCCCGACATGGCCGCCCGTGCCCTGTCGGGCGCGGCGCAGCTGGCCATCGCACCCCTGCTGTGGCTCCTCGACGCGTTCACCCCCGGCTCGTCCCGGCCGCGCACCCTGGCCACGGCGGGCCGGTCGGTCGAGCGGGACCCGGTGGCCAGCGCCGACGCACGGACAGTGGTGGAGAAGGCGGTGCGGGTGCCGCACTTCGAGGTCGCGGTCCGGTTCGCCGTCGCCGCCGACCCGGACAAAACCCCACCCGACGAGCAACGGGCGAAACAGGTCCGTGAACGTCTGGTCGGGCTGGGGCACACGATCGCTTCGGCCGCCGCGGCGTACACCGGCCCGAACCGGCTGCGGCGGATGAAGATGCCGCAACCGGTGGCCACCCTCGCCGGACGGCGGTTGCGACGGGGCTTCCTGGCCACCGTGCCGGAACTGGCGGCCCTCGCCGCGCTTCCCCTAGACCCGGCGGTGCCGGGCCTGGACCGGGCGCGGGCCAAGGCCGTCCCGGCACCCGTGCAGGTGCCTGCTGGCGGCCGTGGGGTGAAGGTGCTCGGCCGATCCCAGATCGGCCGTCACAGCGTCGGCCTGCGGGTTACCGACGCCCGCCAGCACGTGCACGTGGTCGGCAAGACCGGCGTCGGCAAGTCCACGCTGCTGTTGAACATGATCCTCGGCGACATCAAAGCCGGCCGCGGGACGGTGGTCATCGACCCGCGCGGGGACCTGGTCACCGACATCCTCGACCGGCTCCCCGCCTCCCACGCCAGCAAGGTGGTGATCATCGACCCGGACCAGGAGAACCCGGCGTGTTTCAACCCGCTCGATGACGGCGGTGATCGGCACCTGGCGGTGGACAACCTGGTGGGGATCTTCGCGAAGATCTTCGCCGGCCAGTGGGGGCCACGTATGGACGACACCATGCGCGTCGCCTGCCTGACGCTGATGCGGCACGCGAAACCGACGCTGAGTCTGGTGCCGCCGCTACTTCAAGATCGAGAGTTCCGGGGCCGCTTCACCCATGGCCTGGACGACCCGGATGGGCTCGGCGGGTTCTGGCTCTGGTACGACGGCATCAACGAGACCTTCCGCGGGCAGGTCATCGCCCCCGTCCTCGCCCGGCTACGCGCGTTCCTCCTGCGGGACTTCGTCAAGAGCGTGATCGGTAACGCGCACTCGTCGTTCGACATGGGCGAGATCCTCGACGGTGGGGTCCTGCTGTGCCGGTTGCCGAAAGGCGTTCTCGGTGAGGAGACCAGCCGCATCCTCGGGTCGATGATCGTGGCGCGGGTGTGGCAGGCTGCTATCGCGCGAGCCTCGATCCCTGAGGACCAGCGAAAAGACGCCACGCTGGTCATCGACGAGTGCCAGAACTTTCTGACCTTGTCGGGCAGTGTCGGGGACATGCTGGCGGAGGCGCGCGGGTTCCGGCTCGGCCTGGTGCTGGCTCATCAGGATCTCGCCCAGTTGCCCGGTGATGTGGCGGCGGCGGTGTCGGCGAACGCCCGGTCGAAGGTGTTCTTCACCGTTGACCCGGCCGATGCCCGGGAGCTGTCGAGGCACACCAAGCCCGAGGTGGATGAGCACGACCTGGCTCACCTCGACGTCTACACCGCCGCCGCGCGGCTGCTGGTCGGCAACCGGGAGTTGCCGGCGTTCACGTTCACCACCAACCCGCCCGTGCCGGTCGTGGGTGAGGCGACCGCGATCCGGCAGGAATGCGCCGCCGCCCACGTCCAGGTCGAGGGTGAGCCGCCGATGCAGCAGCTCGCCCGCACGGCGATGAAGCGGCGCATGAACAACCGCGACCGCTGACCGTCCGGGCCGCTCGTTCGGGGCCTCGGCGGGGTGCGGCATCGGGGGCTCGTTTGGGGGTGTCTGCGACACGAGACCCCAGACGAGCCCCCCGCGCTGCTCCTGTCAGGCGCCTGACCTGCCCACATCCGGACCGTGACGGGTCCGTGAGAAAGATCGACTCATCCAGACTCCCTACGGGATTTTCTCTCCACCGGGGGGAACCACTTATGCCGTCATCACGTTCTCCTGACCTGCTGGCCATCTACCCACACATCACCAGCCGCGACCGCCGGCTGCTCCAGCTCCTCGACGACCACCAGGTACTCACCACCGACCAGATTCACCGCATGCTGTTCCTGGCCCGCCGGACGTGTCAGATCCGGCTCGGTGAGCTGGCCGCCCTGGGCCTGGTGGACCGGTTCCGGTTCCACCGGGCCGGGGGCGGCAGCCAGCCGTGGCACTGGACGCTCGGCCACCAGGGGCACCGGTTTCAGGCCGCTGCCCACCGCCGGCCCGAGCCGACGCTGCGGGCGACCCGGCAGACCGTGCACCGCCTGTCGGCCAACCCGCACCTCGCGCACCTGCTCACCACCAACGAGTTCTTCGTCCGCCTCACCGCCCACGCCCGCTGCCACGATGATGCGCGGCTGGATCGGTGGTGGTCCGAGACGGCCACGACGAAGCAGTTCCGGACCATCACCGCCGACGGCCACGGCCTGTGGAGCAGCGGCAACACCACGGTGGGGTTCTTTCTAGAGGCCGACACCGGCACCGAACCCCTCGGGCGCGTCGTGGCGAAGCTCGACCGGTACGCGCTGCTGATCCGGCGCGGCGGGCCCCGCTATCCGGTGCTGTTCTGGCTCGCCAGCGAACACCGCGAGGAACACCTGCACCGACTCCTGGACGGCGACGTGCCGTGCGCCACCGCCACCCACGCCACCGATCCGGCCGAGGCGGTCTGGCTCCCGGCCGGCGCGACCGCCCGGCTGCGGCTCGCCGACCTGCCCAGCGACCACGGGCAGCCGGTGGCAGACAACCCGAACTTCGACGACGACGGCGTCTTCGTGGTCTGACAGACCCTGACAGCGGCACGGCGGTTCCTGTCAGCGCAGGTCAGAGGCATGAGGGTGGCTCCTGGCGGGGATGGTGCTGTCAGGTCACGGCGCTACGGTGCAGCTTCACTTTTCTGCTCGCACCGCCGCCCGTCTGTCCCCCGAATCTGCCCGCGCCAGCGGGATCACCCCCAGCCCACCCCTTCGGTCGGCCGTGATCCCCACCGCGCCCACGACGGCAGCTTCCCTGTGCAGACGCCGCGCCCCGGTGCCACCACCCGCACCCATCCCACGCCCACCCCTGCCCGAAGGGATCGCCCCGTCATGCCCACGCCCACCCCGACCATCGGACAAGTGGTCACCGTCTGCTTCGCCCCCGGCGCCGACGCCGACTGGTTCGCCGCCTCCGAGAAGGTCAACGACCTCCTACACGCCAACGGCACCCCAGCCCGCCGCTACCACGTCCGCCACCGCCGCCTCATCGGTTGGCTGACCCGGTTCTTCGGCTACTACCTGCTCGACGCCGCCCGCCGCTTCGGCGCGCTCACCCTCGCCGCCGGAGGCCGCAAGAGCCGCCTCGACCTGACCCGCACCGCCGCGAACGCCGCCCACCACGCGGCCCTGCGGTGGCGTGCCTGGAACTTCCACATCGCCGCCACCACCAAACCCGCCCGCCCGTGGGAGGACTTCCTCGCCCAACACCACGCCGACCCCGGCAAGGTCAGCCGTAACGAGGCCCGCCGCCGCTTCGAGCAGCAGCCCCGCGTGGTCGCGATGATCGCCCACCACTTCGACCCGTACGAGTTGCCCGTCTACCAGGCCGGAGAAGCCACTTACACCGGCCTGCACTGGCGCATCGCGCTGATCGGCGACGCGCTGATCACCACCGACGGCCGTCTCCTCGCCCCGGTCAGCGACTCGGTCGCGGACCGGTTCCGGTTCCTCAACGAGGCATGCGCCTACGTCCGCGGCCTACGCACCGACGCGCGACTGTGCGCCATCACCATCGCCTAACCGAGCCCTGCTGAACCCGAAGGCCGGTCGGACCCCGGAGTGCTCGGCACCGACCGTGTCGAGGTGGGCGGCCCACCGGTCCAGTTCGGCGCGGTCGGGCACGTGGTAGCCGAGGTGGTGC
>NZ_JBFBAO010000292.1:0-9083 GCF_040682255.1 Micromonospora sp. NPDC051296
CTCAGCCCAGTCTTCCAATGCGATCACCCCTCCAGCCTCGGAGGGGTCAGTCCCAATCCGCCGCTAGAGGGTCAGTCTCAGCGCGTCGTCGACAAGCCCTTCACCGTCGCGAATCGTGCCGGCCCCTTCGGTGTGAACTCTCGGCAAGCCGGCTGGATCTGGTGTCGTCCGAGGTCATCCAGCCTGCTGACGCTCGTGCCGGTCTGGTTCGGCCGGCACGGTTGCTGTACTCCGCTGCTGTACTTCCGGCGGCTCCCTCGTCCAGCCGATAAAGCGTCGGTGCAGTGCGCCGGCTGGCGCCCAGGGCATGTCCTCGGCGGCCTCGACGAGGTAGGCGCCGAGGTAGAGGGCCAGCGACACCGGCGCGTCGGCGTACTCCGCGCGCAGTTCCCGCCGCCGCGTCTGGCAGGGCCAGGGCAGGTCGCAGCCCCCGCAGCTCCAGATCGGCAGCACCGGGCCATGGCTGGTCACCGCACACCGCCCAGGAACCGGGCTACGCTCCAGCGGGCCTGCCTGCTGGTCGCCCACTCCACCTGCCAGCACGGGTACGGAGCCAGCCGCGACCACCACGCCCGGCAGCCGACACACAAGCCGTCGAGCCCTGGCACATGAACCGCGAGGATCACCCGCTCCGGGCCGCCGGTCACTGCTCACCCTCCTGGGGCCAGTGACCACGGCTGATCGGAATGCGGTGCCTGGCCTGGCAGGGCAGGTCGGCTCCGCAGCCGCAGATACGCCGCCAGTGCTGCCAGGACCACACCGGCCGATGCCGCCGGGCGAAGGTCAACGCGGTGGCTGAGAGGTACTCGTCGTACGAGACGCGCCGCACCTACCCTCCCTCGTCGCTCACGAGGGCGGCCTCTTCGCCCTCTGGTTGAGGGAGACGCGGCGACCAGGCGTGACTCGCACCGCCCGCCGCATCTCGTGAGCGAGAAGCTACGGTCAGTTGCGAGGCGGAATAGGTAAGGTTCCTACCCCTCGATCATGAGACGAGTCCGACCCTGGCCGCGAGGTCACGGGCGTCATCTCGGGTGGAACGCGGCCCGTCGAGCAGGTCCAAGGTGATCTGACGGGCGTACCCGTTGAATCGGATCGTCTCCGGAGCCGACTCGTACGCCTGCCGCAGCGTCGCCACGGCCGCTTCCTTGTCGTCCTTGCCGTAGTGCGCGCGAGCGACCTCGATGAGGTGGCGTGCCCGACGTGGCCTCGACGGGATCGCCGCCGCACCATGGCGACGGGCCTGCCGCACCGCCTCGCCGGATTTCTGCAACTCCACCGCCACGGTCACCGCATGAGCGCCCATGATGACCCGGGAAAACGACGTCTGCGGCTGGTAGAAGCCCTGTGGCAGGCGCTGCGCGACCCGGTCCGCACGATCCCAGTACCGCCACGCCCGACCCTCCTCACCGGCACGAGCAGCCGTGTACGCGGCTTCGAAGTTCAGCGCCCCCCACAGCGCCAACAGATTCGCACTTCCGTCGACCGCCTGAGACTCCAGAGCGGACAGCACGTCCAGCGTCACCAGCATCGCGGTGTCCCAGTCCCCGGCGTCCCGATGCACCTGGCACAGGAACCACCCCGCACCGGCAATCGCCTCTGGATCACCGGACTCCTGCGCCGCCACCATCGCCCGATCCGCCACCCGCCACAACAACTCGGCAGCGGGCTGGTAGGCAATGAACATCTGCGCCAGCCCGAGCATCTCCGCCAGCAGGGCCTGCGCCTGCCGCCGCTCGCCACCCTCGTACGCCAACACGGCACGCTGCCCGTCACGCAGCAACCCCGGCAACAACCCGCCCAGCACCGTACGGTGATCAGACGCCTGATGACGCGCTCGCCACGCCACCGCAAGCCGCTCCCTCAGACTGGGCAACGACTCCGTCGGGATGTCACCGGGAAGCGCGACGCGGTTCACGGCATTCCGGACCGACGCCAGCGCCGGATGCTCCGGCCCGTTGACCACAGCAGACCGGTCACCCAGCTGCACGGCCAACGCCGACAAATCGATCTTGAGGGCACGCGCGATCCGATCCAGCATGTGAATGCGCGGCGGCAGTATCCGATCCGTCTCCACCGCCTTAACCCACTCGGCGCTACGACCCACCAACCCACCGAGCACCGCACGGGTCTTCCCGGACCGCTCCCGGTAGACCTTCAACCGCTGCCCGAACGTCAACTCCGGCAAGGAATCCACCCGGAACCTCCTCGCGTAGCGCGGGATGCACCACCGACCCAACAGCCGCAATCACGCCCAACGCTACCGACCCGCAGGCCGCCTCATAACCCCTCACACGCCGGCGACTCCCTGCGTCCTGGCAGGCACCTCGACCACTCGCTTGTAAGTTCTGGGCGCTCCGTCCGGGCCGGTCCGCGGCACGTGCTGTACTTAGCTGCTGTACGGGCAGCAGAAAGGCCACCTTCATCAATGGAAGGTGGCCTTTGAACTGCGTGGACCTTACTTGGCAGAATCCGAACCACATTCCCGCAGCTCAGGGGCCGATCGTAACGGTTACAGCGGTAGGTAGGCGCACGGCCTGATCCGCCCAATCATCGCGACTGGGGGCAGCCACCTCGATCCACCATCATCAAGTGGTTGTCCCGCAGACGAGATCACAGTGCGCGCAGGTGCCCAGCCCGGAAGAACACAAAGCCGCGCGCTCATGCCTAGATCCGCGCTGGCCGAGTGCCGTCCGCAGTCCGTAGCGTTTCATGCCTCGGAGTCGGTTGGGAGTCGTTGCGTTGCGGCCGGAGGTCCTGGCGGGGCGGCTGCTATCGGCGACCTGCGCGTACGGCGCCAAGACCGGCATTCGGGCGGTCGCCGGATCCGCCCAGCACGATCACGGCGAGGACGACGTCCGCCCGCGCCCGTGTGGTGTCCGGCTGCGGCGCCTGTCCGCAGACGGGCGCCGCGGGTCAGGTAGCGCGATGGTGGCGGATAGATAGCCGCCGGGCGGCCGCCTGCGATCAGTGCGCTACCGCCGGGCGGCGGCGGCCCGCTGGCGTGCCGATTCGTACAGCATGACAGTCGCGGCGGTCGCCGCGTTCAGGGAGCTGGCGGACCCGAACATGGGGATCCGGACGAGCTGGTCGCATGCCTCGCGCCAGCCGGAGCTGAGGCCGGTGGTCTCGTTGCCGATCAACGTCAGGGTGGGTTGTGTGAAGTCGTACTCGGCGGCGTCCAGGATGCCGCGCTCATCGGTTCCCATGATGCTCATGCCGATGCCGTCGGCGCGGACGTCAGCGACCCAGGACAGAACGGCCTGGTGGGAGGGCACCCGGACCACGGGCAAGGCGAACAGCGAGCCGGTGCTCGCCCGGACCGCCTTCGGGTCGTACACGTCGGCGGCGTGGCCGGTGACGATGACGCCGCCGGCGCCGAAGGCGTCCGCCGACCGAACGAGGGTCCCGATATTGCCGGGGCTGGTGGGCCGATCGAACACGACGGTGAGCATGGTCGGACCGACCGGGATACGGCGCAGGTTGTCCTCCGGCAGCGCGACCACGGCCAGCAGCTCTGGAACCGTGTCTGCCTTACCTCCCAGTTCGTGCATCAGTTCACGCGAGACGGCGAACTTCTCGGCCCGGACTGTGTCCAGGGCCTCGCGTGCCCAGCCGGACAGCTGAGCGCTGGTGTCGTAGAGCAGCTCCCGGATCTGCCAGCCGTGTTCGACGGCCATGGTGATCGGGCGCACGCCCTGCACGAGGAACTCGCCGCGTCGCTGCCGCTTGGTCCGATTGCCGAGGAGAGCTTTCCATTGCTGGAACCGCGCATTGCGGCCACTCACTCGCAGAACCACTACCAACCCCGCCTCCGTCGCACGTAGCCCGCCCATGCCCTGCCTGCCACACTTCACCGGTCGGGGCGCTGTGCTGGATGCCGGCCGGGATCCGCCACGCACGCCTTCTTCCGGCGCCGCACTGGCGACGGCAACCTCACCCGCGCCGCGCCTTGGACCTCACCCTGGCTCCCCGAGTTTCCAACAAGACCTTCGGCCAGGCGCTCAGGAACGGACGGAGCAAGTCGCCCCGGCGCCGCGGTCGGTGCCGTCCCCGTCCGGACCGAGGGCGTCCTGTCCGAAACCCCGACGGATCGCGATCTCTACGGGTGAGTATGCGCCGTCGGCCCGCTCCAGTTCGTATGGTACGGCTGGCATCAGCGGCGGTTGGGCCATGAAGCGAGGCCGCGCTCCGTGGTGCGGTTGCGCCGCGTGCACCAGGAATGGGTGGCACAGGAAGACGTCGCCCGGAGATCCGGTGGCGAGGGCGAGCGGCCGGTGCTCCGAGGCCGCCACCAGGTCGGGCGCAAGGGCCAGTCCGCTCGCTCCGTCCTCCCCGTACTTCTCCAGCACCTTCGGCACGTCGAGGTGTGAGCCGACCCGGATCCGGGTCGGGGCATCCTTCTCACCGACCTCACTGAACAGGAACAGCATCAGCAGTGCCCGGCCCCGGGAGCGCACATTGGTGAAGTACCAGCTCTCGCCCTCCGGCAGATAGCTGCCCTCGATGTGCCAGCCCGCGTCGTCCGGCTCCTCTTCGTGCGGGAAGCGCAGCGGGAACGTGCCCAGCGAGTAGCGCGGCTCCCAGCGTCCCGCGCCGACGAGCAGGTCGTACGCGTGATGGAGGAACGGGGAGTTGGGAGCGGCGGCGAACGGCCCCTGCGCCATGCCGGGCACCCAGCGCACGGGCTGCGTCCACGTCGCTGGATCGTCCGGGTCGCAGCCCGTCTCCCGCCACAGCAGCCGCGCGCAGTCCGCTGCCACGCGCGGCGCGACGGCGCCCTCCAGCTTTACGAAGCCGTCGCGAAGAAAGCGGGATACCAAGGTCGTGTCATCCATGCCCCCCATCGTGTGGCGGCGCCGGTCTCGATCACCCGACATTTCCGCGCCGCTTTTGTCGGGTGCCCACCGGTGCGCTGCGACCAGGGTCGACGTCGGACGGAGGCTTGATGATCTCGGCACTCCGTCTGACCGTCGAAAGGAGCGAACACGTGGACACCCGCATCGTCGACCATCCCGAGTTCCGGCTCGTGGGGCACGCGGCCCGCGTCCGGCTGGTCCGTCAAGGCATCAACCCGCACATCCAGCGGCACATCACCGCACTGCCGACGGAGGAACACCTGCGCTTGAAGGCTCTCGGCAACACTGAGCCGAGCGGCCTGCTCGCGGTCAGCGACGACCTTGACCCCGACTACGCCGAGGGCAGCGAGCTGACCTACCTTCACGGGGTCGCCGTGTCCCCGGGTACGCCGGTCCCCGGCGGCCTCGAGATCATCGAAGTTCCGGCCGGCAGATGGGTGGTCATCCGGACCACGGGGCCGCATCCGCAGACCCTGCAGAAGGCCTGGGCCACGGCCGCAGCCGCGTGGTTTCCGTCCAACCCCTGGCGTCTGCGGCCAGGTCCGGAGATCGTCGCGGTGCTTGAGCCTACGAACGACTTCAGCACCGCGACCTGTGAACTCTGGCTGCCCGTCGAACCGGCGTAACGATCTGGCGAGCATCCAGACAGCATCAGGGGTCCGGCCCGGCGGCCAACAGGATGGCCCGGCTGCGGCAACCGAGCGCGAATACCCGGATCTGCCGCGAAGCGCTCGTCACCAAAGGTGACGCCGGCGCCGGCCGCTGGCGTCCGGCCGTAGCCGAAGAGCGGATGTCCCATCGTGACGCGGTCCTGTTGACCTCAACCCATGTTCAGGTGCTTCACTGCCGGCCATGAATATTGACGGGCTGCGCGTCGCTATCACCGGCGCTGGACGTGATACGGGCCGGTTGCTGGCAGAGGCCTTTGCCGAACACGGTGCACAACTGTTCCTCGCAGCCCGGAGTCTGGCAGCGGCCGAGCGTGTTGCCGGTGTGATCAGCCAGCGCGGGCCTGGTCAGGCGGAGGCATTTCGCTGCGATCTGAGCGAGGTCGATTCGGTGCGCGCATTCGCTGCAACGTTGGCCGATCGAACGGAGTACCTCGATGTGCTGATCAACAACGGTGCCGAATACATCGAAGGTGACGACCTGGGAGACGTCTCGGACGAGCAGATCGAGAGGGTGATGGCTGCGGGAGGGACCGGCACCCTACTGTTGACCAAGCATCTGATGCCGCTGTTGCGGGCCTCACCGAGGCCCGACGTCATCAACATCATCTCCGCCTGCGGCGAGGTCGGGCACCGTCGTTCTGGCGCGCATCCCGCGTTCTACGCTGCCAAGCATGCCCATGCTGGGCTCGCTGAGATCCTGTCGCACCGGCTCAGACCGGAAGGGATCCGGGTGGTTTCCCTGTTCCCGCCAGACTTCGTTCAGGACGGACCGCGACAGGCAAACAGCGACCTCACCGCCCGATCGGTCGTCGACTGCGTACTGTTCGCGGTCGGGCAGCCACGCGACTGCTTCATTCGCGAGTTCCACTTCGAGCAGGTCCGACATTGACCAGGACGGCGAGGTTAAGGCGGCTGCGCCGGCCAGCACGGGACCATCTCCCTGCCGCACTGATTTGCCGCGATCGGGTAGTTGCGCAATGCAACTCGTTGTGGGTGGAGTCGAACGTTCCCTTCTGTGTTCAGCTCGGCGTCCTGAGGTAGATTCGCCGCCGCGACGGGCCGACGACGGGGAGGGTCAGCGGGGGATGGACGCCAGTACCGAGGAACTGCGGGACGCGCACAACGTGCTGTCGGAGTGGTATGCGGAGAACCTGGTCGGGGTGCTGGAGAGCATGCCAGTCGAGCGCGCGATGCTCGACCTGTTCGCCGAGCTGACCTTGGCCGTGGGTGCGGAGGTCGCGGACGTGGGCTGCGGCACCGGGCGACTTCTTCCGTACCTCGCGGGCCGGGGCCTGTCGCCGCGCGGGGTGGATCTGTCGCCAGGGATGGTGGAGGTGGCGCGGCGGGAGCACCCGGGTTTCGGGTACGAGGTCGCCGATCTGCGGGAGCTGCCGTTCAGGGACGCGTCGCTGGCCGGGGTGGTGTGCTGGTATTCGTTGATCTTCCTGGCGCCGGACGCCCGGATACGGGCGTTTGCCGAGTTGGCCCGGGTCGTGCGGCCGGGCGGCTACCTGGTGGCGGCGTTCAAGCACGGCGACGGGACAGGGCATCGTAACGGTCCCGGTAGCCGCGTCGGCAGCCTTGGCATCGACTTCGATCGGTACTGGCTCTCGGCCCGGGAGATGGAGGACCGCTTCACTGCCGCCGGGTTCGCCCTGGTTTTCGAGGGCAGCACCCCACCCGAAGAGGCAGAGCCCCCGTACGGGTACATGCTGGTCCGCAAGACCGGCTCCGCGAACGCGTAGTGCGCGGATTTGCCGCTGACAAAAGCGCGGGTGCCGGCCGCCAGTGCAGCCGACTCTGTGCTCCGGTTCCCAGCCCCGGGCGAGACTACCGCTGACGCCGGATGGGGCTAGACCAGACGTCCTGGGTCGCGTCCGGACGCGGGTTCCGTCGTGAAGAAGCGAGCAGCGAGATCAAAGCTGGCCGAGTAGCAGGCAGACGGCCGCCGCACCGACTTCGAACCACGCGACCGATACGCGGACCCGCACCGCAAGAAGACGTTTCCCCAGCCCACCGCACATCTGGCCGAGGCAGTTCGCGCACTGCCAACCACGGGCTCACGTTTCCCCAGGTCAGGAACTATCGGTGGACCATACTTGGCAGAATCCGAACCACATTCCCGCAGCTCAGGGGCCGATCGTGACGGTTCCAGCGGTACGTAGGCGCACGGTCCGACACGGCCAATCGTCGTGATCTGCGGGCAGCCACCTCGATCCCCCCATCATCAGTGGCTGCCCACCGAGCAACTCGCACTATGCCCGGATGCCTGCCCAGCGCAGCCCAGCCCTCGCGAAGAACACAAAGCCGCCCTCTCATGCCGATGAGCGTGCACCTGATCTTGATAGCTTCGGTCCGTTGTGCAGCAGTCTCCCTGTAGGCGCTCACGCACACCAAGCGAGCCGCCCTCGCCGACGACTTGGCCGGGCACAGCGCCATCGAGGGCTGCGGGTGGCGGCGACCGACGGGCCCTTCGCCGCCGGGACCGGCCCGCTGGTCAGCGGCAGCACGCTGGCGCTGACCATGGCGATGGCCGCGCCGCGTACTGCAACGACCTCACCGGGCCAGGCGTAACCACCTGCAGGGAACGCTGCGCCATCGCCTGACGGCCGCCGGCGCGGGGCAGCGGGCGGCCCGGCCCGTCACTACGGTACGGAGGATGGACAGCTCCCACCCGCCGGTGGCCGGCATCGTGCACCAGGCGCCCGGCTCGACCGTACGGCTGCGCCCGGTGGCCGAGGACGACCTGGCGATGTTGCGCCGGTTCGCGGTCGAACCCGGGCTGATCGGGCTCGACTGGGCCGGCTTCCGTGACGCCGCCGCGCCGGCCCGCCGCTTCGCCGAGGACGGCTATCTCGGCGAGCGGACCGGCGGCCTGATCGTGCAGGTCGAGCCGGCGGCGGATGCCCCGGCGGGCTACGTCAGCTATCTCCAGGGCCAGTACGGCGGGCGGGCGCCCTACTGGGAGATCGGCGTCGTGCTGCTGCCCGAGTGGCGCGGCCAGGGCATCGGCTGGCGGGCCCAGGCGCTGCTCTGCGACTACCTGTTCAGCCACACCCCGGCGCAGCGCATCCAGGCCAGCACCCACGCCGAGAACGCCGCCGAGCAGCGGTCGCTGGAAAAGGCCGGCTTCCAGCTGGAGGGGGTCGTGCGGGCCTGCGAGTTTCGGGCCGGCGCCTGGCGCGACGGGTGGCTCTACAGCCGGCTGCGCGACGACCCGTCACCGCTGTAACCGAACGGCTCGGCGTCCCCGCGGTTGTGGGTCGCGCCGTTGCGGAAGACGTCCGCGGCAACAACCCGTGTCATGGCGGCTGAGCCTGCCCAGCGGGCTAGCACTTGAAAGACCAGCAGTGTTCGCCGCTGCAGCCGGTAGCGACGTGATCCACGGATCGTGGCTAAGTGCGCTCCTCCTCCCACGGGTTACCGGTGTCCGCTTGGGCCGAAAAGCACATCGGGACGCCGGGGTAGCGCTGGAGGAATTCGCGCTCGGCCCGCTGCGGATCAGGGGTGCCAGGACCTTGCCGTACGACAGGCCGCCCAGCGCCCCGCTGACGAT
>NZ_JBFBAO010000293.1:0-9057 GCF_040682255.1 Micromonospora sp. NPDC051296
CGAGCAGGTCAGCATGGAGTGGCTCGGCGAGCGGCTGCGCGACTTCGTCGACCTGAACCCTGAGTTCGAGACCCCGATCGAGCGATTCGCCACCTGGCTCGCCCGGCTCGACGACGAAGACGACGACTGATTCCGGTGCGCAGCCAGCAACCGGCCCGCGTCGCGGCGGCCGGCATGGCCCTGACGCTGCTACTGGGCGGGTGCGGCGCGGACCCCGCACCGCACCCGGTACCCGAGGTGGCCGGGGGCGCGCCGCCGCCCCCGCCGTCGGTCTTCTACGTCGACCCGGCGAACCCGGCCGACACCGAGGCGGACCGGCGCGCGGCGCGCGGCGAGACGGCCGAGGCGGAGGCGTTGCGCGCGATCGGCAGTCGGCCGAGCGCGAAGTGGCTGACCGGCGGCCCGGCCCGCGAGGAGGTCGACACCTTCCTGGGGCAGGCCGCGATCGCCGGCCAGATCCCGGTGTTGGTGGTGCACAACGTGCCGCAGCGGGACTGTGGCCGGCGGGGCGACGGCGGAGCTGGTTCCGGCGCCGAGTACCAGTCCTGGATCCGCGACGTGGCCGCTGGCATAGCCGGCCGTCCGGTGACGGTCGTCCTCGAACCGGGCGCGCTCCCGGACGCGGTGGCCGGCTGCGTACGCGACTCCGACGGCCGGCTCGCGCTACTGCGCGACGCGGTCGCCGTGCTGGCCAGCACCGGTTCCGCCCAGATCTACCTCGACGCGGGACACCCAGGCTGGATCAAGGACGTCGAGGCGCTGGCGGCCGGCCTGCGCCGGGCCGGGGTGGCCGAGGCGGACGGCTTCGCGCTCAACGTGGCGAACTTCGTCCGCACCGAGGACAACGTCGCCTACGGGCACCGGATCTCCGACGCACTCGGCGGCGACGCCCGGTTCGTCATCGACACCAGCCGCAACGGCAACGGCCCCTACCCGGGAAACCGGGTCAAGGGAGCGCCGAGCTGGTGCAACCCGCCCGAGCGGGCGATCGGCGAGGACCCGACGGCCGACACCGGCCTGCCCCGGGTGGACGCCCTGCTCTGGGTCAAGTACCCGGGCGAGTCCGACGGCGACTGCCGTCCCGGCGAGCCGCCCAGCGGCGACTTCTGGCCCGAGTACGCCATCTCCCTCACCCGCGATTGACCCCGGCGGACTCGGGGGTGGGGGTCAGGCCGGTGCGGCGGAGCTTCTGCCAGCCGAGGCGACCGCCGGTCAGGGCGGTCACCACCGACTGGATCATCACCAGGTACATCAGCTGGCGGTACGCGAACTGCTGCAACGGAAGCACCCACAGCACGCCCAGCTTCTCCCGGTCCAACCGGAACGCCACCACCGCGGTCAGCATCTGCACCCCGAGCATGACCAGCCAGGCGACGACCGTCGCGGTCCGGTCGAGGAAGAACAGCCCGTAGAGCGCGAGCAGGTCGATCACCGGGGCCAGCAACGGCAGGAGCACCCCGAACAGGCTCAGGAAGAGCAGGCAGCGACGGGTGAACCGGCCCGAGGCACCACGATCCAGCAGCGAGCGGCGGTGCTTCCACATCGCCTGCATGGTGCCGTAGCTCCACCGGTAGCGCTGCTTCCAGAGCTGTCCCAGCGTGGTCGGCGCCTCGGTCCAGGCCCGGGCCGTCTCCTCGTAGACCACCTTCCAGCCGGCCCGGCCGAGCGCCATGGTGATGTCGGTGTCCTCGGCCAGAGTGTCGTCGGTCATCCCACCGGCGTACTCCAGCGCCTGCCGTCGGAACGCGCCGATCGCCCCGGGCACGGTGGACATGCAGCGCAGCGTCTCGTAGAGCCGGCGGTCCAGGTTGAAGCCGATCACGTACTCGATGTGCTGCCACTTGGCGATCAGGCTGTCGCGGTTGCCCACCTTGACGTTGCCGGCGACCGCCCCCACCTGCGGGTCCGCGAACGGCTGGACCAGCCGCCGCACGGAGTCCGGCTCGAACACGGTGTCCCCGTCGACCATCACGATCAGGTCGTGCCGGGCCAGCGCCACGCCGGTGTTCAGGGCGCTCGGCTTGCCACCGTTGGGCTTGCGGACGACCCGGACGTTGGGCAGCCCGAGCGCCTCGACGATCTCCGGCGTCCCGTCGGTGGAACCGTCGTCGACGACGATCACCTCGATGCCGCCCGGATGGTCACCGCCGGCCAGGGAGCGGACCGCCGCGGCGATACCCTCCTTCTCGTTGTACGCGGGCACGATCACCGACACCGGCTCGGTGACCGGTGGTCCCCACGCCCAGTCCTTGGCGCGGCGCCGGCGCGCGTGCCGGCCGGCGAGCACGAACAACAGGACGGTACGACCCACGGTGAGCACGCCCACCGCGACGAAGATCCAACCGAGCACGCCCAGCGTCCGGTCCGCGCCCTGTACCGCCCAGATCAGCATCCGGCCGCGCCCGCGCTCCCCCGCGCCGGCCGGCTGGCCCACGCTGACCTGGTGGTCGATCCCGGCCTCGGCGAGCGCGAGGTTCAACCCCCCGGTCACCGTGACGAACCGGTAGCCGCGCTCCTTCATCAGTGGGATGAACCGGTCGAGGGCGGCCACGGTCTGGGCCCGGTCGCCGCCCGCGTCGTGCCAGAGCGTGACGGCGCCGGAGTATCCGGGCGGCGTGACGTTGGCGATGATCTGGTCCACGCCGGGCAGCGCCCAGTCCCGGCTGTCGGTGTCGTTGAGCACGCTCAGGTAGCCCAGGTCGCCGGCCTGGGTGAACACCGGCCAGTTCTGGTCGTCGATGGCCGCCGCGTACGAGGAGTACGGGAACCGGATCAGCGAGGTGCGCACCCCGGCCGCGCTGGCGACGGCCAGCTGGGTCTGGGTGTACTCCATGCGGCGCCGCCAGCCCGGCAGGGCGGCCAGGTCCGGATGGGTGAAGGTGTGTACGCCGAGCTCGTGGCCGCCCGCGGCCAGCTCCCTGACCAGGTCCGGGTGACGGGCCACCTGCGACCCGACCACGAAGAAGGTTGCCGGGACCTGGTGGGCCGCCAGCACCCGCAGCACCTCCGGGGTCCAGACCGGGTCCGGGCCGTCGTCGAAGGTGAGCACGATGGTCCGCGGCGGCAGCCGGTACGAGCGGCTCTGCCCGCCCGTAGTGCTGATGATCGGGCCACCGGTGACCACCGAAGTGGGCACCTCATGCTGCCCGGCCTGGGTCTGGTGCCGGTCCGGGGCGAAGGACGCGTTGGCGTACGCGCCGACGAGGAGCACGCCGGCCAGCACGGTGCACAGCACGCCGAACACGGTCCAACTCGGTGGCGGTACGACGCGCCGGCCCAGCCCCGGCCGGCGGGTCCGCCGCGACGGCCGGTCAGTCATCGACGCGCGTACCGGCGTCGGGGCTGGCCGGAGGGTCGATGACCGGAGCCGGGTCGCTGGGAGGCGGTGCGACGCTGGGTGTGGACGCGGGCGCGGTCGCCCGCGTCGCACGGGGTTCGGCCGGCGCCGACGACGGTACGCGGCTAGGCGCCGCCGGAACGGCTGAGGTTGACGGGGGCCGGGACGGTGTGACCGGTGCCCGCGTACCGCTGGTGGTCCGCGGCGCGGCCGGGGTGCTCGCCGCGGGTGCCTCGGCGGCGGGCAGCGATGGCGCCGGGGGCGGCTGCCAGGGTTGCTGGGTCTGTTCCACGAAAGGCAGCACCGTCTCGGGGTTGACCGGACCGCCCGCGAAGCTCGCCACGACCAGTCCGGTGTAGAGCAGGCCCATCAACCCCAGGGCGTACGCGATCCAGCGCAGCCGGGACCGGCGCCGGCCGCTCGGGTCGACGAAGACCGGTGGTGCCTGGGGAATCGCCGCCATCACGGTGGTGGGGCTGTCGTCGCGCACCATCATCACCGTCGGCGCGTCCAGCGCCGGCCGCAGGCCGGTCAACGCGCGCGCGGCCGGCGGGTCCACGGCCGGTACGGCCGGCTGCACCACGGTCGGGGCGTCCACGGTACGCCAGATCACGGTGATCGCTTCTGCGCCCGGTCGGCCGGGCTGGTCGACACCGCTCTCGTCTACCGCGGACCGCCCGCCGCCCAGCGCGCCGGTTGCCGGATCAGCGCTGGCCTGGGGATCCGCGGTCATGAGTCGGGAGTTTAGGAGTGAGCGATCCTCGACTTGCATGCGGAGTCGGCCATCGGGATGCAAGTTGCAGTCGACCAACCACCCACCCGACCTCGGCGTGACCGCGTTCCTGCGGAGCGTGAGGGCCGGCTCGACCGGTGGGCTGGCCGCCGCCCGGGCCGTCCTCCCTGACCTGACGAACCCCCGCCCGCACTGGTTCGAACGGCCCAGCCACGGTCGGACTCACGGCCCCACCAAGATCGCCCGAACCGGCCCCCGGCACGGCCCGGACGGACCGAAATGAAGATCCTTTCGGTCGAGCCCCCGGTCAGCTACCCGGCGGCGGGGCCGGCACCGGACGGCCCGCGGACCCGGGTACGAGGACCCGGGCGGGACGGACCTGGATCTTGTAGCGTGAGTTTCGTGGCCCGAAGCGTGTACCTGACCAGCGTCGGCTCGGGCGGGGGAAAGTCGACCATCGCCCTCGGCCTGGCCGAGCTGCTGTCCCGACAGGTCGGTCGGATCGGCATCTTCCGGCCGCTGGTCGCGCAGGGCCGGCCCGACCCGATCCTCGCCCTGCTCAGCGAGCGGTACCGGGTCGGGCTGCCGGTCGAGGATCTCTCCGGCAGCACCTACGCCGAGGCGACCGCCCTGGTCGCCGACGGTCGGCGGGAGGAGCTGATCTCCCGCGTCGTGGAACGCTACCGGGACGTGGAACGGCGTTTCCCGGCGATGGTCGTGGTGGGCAGCGACTTCGCCGGCGCCGGTGACACCGCCGGGCCGCGCGAGCTGGCCTTCAACGCCCGGCTGGCGACGGAGTTCGGCAGCGTCGTGGTGCCCGTGGTGGACGGGTTCGGGCAGCAGCCGGCGGCGATCACCGCTGCCACCCGTGGGGCGTACCACGACGTCGCCGATCTCGGGGCGACCGTGCTCGCGGTGCTCGCCAACCGGGTGCCGGGCACGATGACGCTGCCCAACCTGCCGGTCCCCGCGTACGCCATCCCGGAGGTGCCGAGCGTGTCGGCGCCGACGGTGGCCGAGGTGTCGGCGGCGCTCGGCGCCACCCTGCTGGCCGGGGACGACACCGCCCTCGGCCGCGACGTGCTCGACTACGTGGTCGGCGCGGCCCACGTGCCGACCCTGCTGGACCACCTGACCGAGGGCGCGCTGGTGATCATGCCGGGCGACCGGGACGACCTGCTGGTTGCGGCGAGCGCGGCGCACGTTGCCGGTCAGGTGTCGCTGGCCGGGCTGGTGCTCACCCTCGGCGTGCCGCCCGACCCCCGGGCTATGCGGCTGGTCGAGGCACTGAACGCCCGGCTCGCGGTGCTCTCGGTGCCCAGTGACAGCTACCACACGGTGGCCGCGTCGAGCCGGATCGAGGGCCGGCCCAGCGCGGCCAACCCGCGCAAGGTGGAGGCCGCGCTCGGCGCGTTCGAGGCGCACGTCGACACGGCCGAGCTGGCCAGCCGGCTGCGGGTCAGCCGCTCCGAGCGGGTCACCCCGCTGATGTTCGAGTACGACCTGATCGATCGGGCCCGAACCCGACGCCGGCACGTGGTGCTGCCAGAAGGGGCCGAGGGGCGGATCCTGCGCGCCACGGAGATTCTGCTGCGCCGGGGAGTCGCCGACCTGACCCTGCTCGGCCGCCCCGACGAGGTCGCCCGGCGCGCCCGGGAACTGGGCGTCGACATCGGCGCGGCCCGGGTGGTGGATCCGGCGACCAGCCAGTGGCGCGACGAGTTCGCCGAGGCGTACGCGAAGCTGCGCGCCCACCGGGGGGTCACCGTCGAGCTGGCGTACGACATCGTCGCGCAGCCGAACTACTTCGGCACCATGATGGTGTGGGCCGGCTACGCCGACGGCATGGTCTCCGGCGCCACCCACACCACTGCGGCGACCATCCGACCCGTGTTCGAGATCGTCAAGACCGTGCCGGAGGTCTCCGTCGCCTCCAGCGTCTTCTTCATGCTGCTCGCCGACCGGGTGCTGGTGTACGGCGACTGCGCGGTCAACCCCGACCCGGACGCCGCCCAGCTCGCCGACATCGCGATCTCCTCCGCCGACACCGCGGCCCGGTTCGGCATCGAGCCCCGGGTGGCGATGCTGTCCTACTCGACCGGCAGCTCCGGCGCGGGGGCGGACGTGGCGAAGGTCGCGGCGGCCACCGCGCTGGTCCGCCAGCGCCGGCCCGAACTGGCCGTGGAGGGGCCGATCCAGTACGACGCGGCGATCGACCCGGCGGTGGCGGCGACGAAACTGCCCGGCAGCTCGGTCGCCGGTCGGGCCACGGTCTTCATCTTCCCGGACCTGAACACGGGCAACAACACGTACAAGGCGGTGCAGCGCTCGGCCGGGGCGGTGGCCGTCGGGCCGGTGCTGCAGGGCCTGCGCCGGCCGGTCAACGATCTTTCCCGGGGGGCCACCGTGCCGGACATCGTCAACACCGTGGCGATCACCGCCATCCAGGCGGCCGCGCTCGCCGAGGCTCCGATGCCGTCCGACGAGGCGGTGTCATGAGCGAACGCAGCGGCCAGGTCGGCGCGATGGAGCGCCAGGGCAGTGACATGAGCAAGGTGCTGGTGCTCAACTGCGGGTCGTCGTCGGTCAAGTACCGGCTGTACGACGGGGAGCGCGTCACTGCCAAGGGCACCGTCGAGCGGATCGGCGAGCCCGGCGGCGGCCCGGCCGACCACGCCGGCGCGGTCCGGCAGATCCTGGCCGGGCTGGACCTGAGCGGGCTCGCCGCCGTCGGTCACCGGGTGGTGCATGGCGGCCGGCGGTTCACCTCCCCGACACTGGTCGACGACGCGGTGCTGGCCGCCATCACCGACCTGGTGCCGCTGGCGCCGCTGCACAACCCGGCGAACCTCGCCGGCATCGCGGTGGCCCGCGACGCGCTGCCCGGGGTGCCTCAGGTCGCCGTCTTCGACACGGCGTTCCACCACACCCTGCCCGATTCCGCCGCCACGTACGCCATCGACCGGGACATCGCGCAGCGGTACGGCATCCGGCGGTACGGCTTCCACGGCACCTCGCACGCGTACGTCTCCCGGCGTACCGCGGAGCTGCTGGGCCGCCCGTACGCCGAGGTCAACACGATCACCCTGCACCTGGGCAACGGGGCCAGCGCGTGCGCGGTCGCCGGTGGGCGCAGCATCGCCACCTCGATGGGGATGTCCCCGCTGGAGGGCCTGGTGATGGGCACCCGCAGTGGCGACCTGGACCCGACCATCGTCTTCCACCTGCGCCGGGAGGGTGGGCTGGGCGTCGACGAGATCGACGACCTGCTCAACCACCGCAGCGGCCTGCTCGGGCTGACCGGCGCCAACGACATGCGCGAGGTGCTGGCCCAGCGCGCGGCCGGGGACGAGGCGGCGGCGCTCGCCTTCGACGTCTACTGCCACCGGATCACGGGCTACGTGGGGGCGTACTACGCCCTGCTCGGCCGGGTGGACGCGGTCACCTTCACCGCCGGGGTCGGTGAGCACGCCGGGCCGGTACGCGCGGCGGCGCTGGCCGGCCTGGGCCGGCTGGGTATCACCGTCGACCCGGACCGCAACGCGGGCAGCGGCGACCGGTTGATCTCGCCGGACGGCGCGGAGGTCGCCGTCTGCGTCGTCGGCACCGACGAGGAACGCGAGATCGCCCGGGAGGCCCGGGAGGTGCTCGCGGCGGCCGGCTGACCGGGCGGGTCAGCCGAAGGCGAGCCAGGTGGCGAGGGCGACCAGCACCACCGCGACGACCGCCGCTGCGACGATCAGTCCGGTGCGCGACGCCGTCTCCGCCGGACCCTCCGGGTTGGCGAAGGCGCGGAATGCCTCGGTGTTACCGCTCGGGTCGGTGTAGTTCTCAGCCATGTCGCGAACCTTAGCGAAACCGGTCCAGTCGGACCGTCCGGTACACCTCGTACACGCCGGGCGGCGGGTGCCGCGCGGACCCGACAGACGGCACCCGGGCGGGTGACCCGGGGTTCTACCGTGATGCCGTGGGGATCAGGCGGCGGCTCGCCGCGTCGACGATGGCCTTGCTGGTGGCGTGCCTGACCGGCTGCGCGACGACCAGCGACCCGACCGTCCGGTCGGCGCCGAACCGGCTGGCGCCGCAGGTGACGTACGCGGTGGGCGTCCGGACGTTCGTCGTCGACGCCGGTTCGCCCCGCCCCCTGCCGGTCACCCTCTGGTACCCGACGCAGGGCAGCCGGGTGGCCGACGGGCGGTTCCCGGTGGTGGTCTACAGCCACGGCCTGGCCAGCCTGCCCGAGCTGCACGCCGGGCTGACCGCCCGGTGGGCCGCCGCCGGTTTCGTGGTGGCCGCGCCGACCTATCCGCACACCCGGCGCGGCGCGACCCGGTTCTCCCGGGCCGACGTACGCAACCAGCCGGCCGACGGCTGGCGGGTCATCCGGCACCTGGTCCGGCTCGACGGCCGGCGCGGCGACCCGCTCGCCGGCCATCTCGACGTGCAGCGGATGGCGGCGGCCGGTCACTCGGCTGGGGGCTTCACCACGGCCGGCATGTTCACCTCCGGGCATCCGGCCCGGCTGCGGGCCGGCATCGTGATCGCCGGCGGCGGGATGGCGGGCAGTTTCGCCGGTCTCCCCGCGCCCATACTCTTCGTGCACGGCACCGCCGACTCGGTGATCCCGGTGAGCGTCGGCCGGGCCGCGTACCGCCGTACGCCTGGGCCGGCCTGTTTCCTGAGCCTGCTCGGGCAGGGGCACGGCGAGTACCTCATCCCCGGCCGGCCGGGATTCGCCCAGGTGCTCGGCGCCACCACCGACTTCCTCCGCTGGACCCTCTACGGCGACCTGGAGGCCGCCCGCCGGCTGCCCACCCGGGCCCAACTGTCCGGCGTGACCACCTTCGAGACCCGCCCCGCCGGCTGAACCCGAACAGCAGGGCGGGTCGGACGGCGGGGCGAGGCACAATCGAAGCCATGTCGCGCCGCGCCGTCTCCGCCTTGCTCGCCAGTGCCCTGTTCGCCAGCGCGCTGGTCGGCTGCTCCA
>NZ_JBFBAO010000294.1:0-9038 GCF_040682255.1 Micromonospora sp. NPDC051296
TGCCGCTCATCATGGCCGCGACCACGCAGAACAAAGCGACCATCGGCAGGGAGAACTTCAGCGCGGTGAGCACGGCCACCCCGGCCACGATGATCTGCGCGCAACCCGTCCCGTGAGGCGGGGAAGGAGGTCTGCCGTGGCGTACCCATCGGCTGCCCGCCCGTCGCCACCGCGACAACCCTCGGTGAAGGTGATTCTGACCAGCGCCGACGTGCAACGCGTCGTCGACCGGATCGCCCACCAGATCCTCGAGAAGACCCAGGGCGCGGCCGACACCGTGCTGCTCGGCATCCCGACCCGCGGCACCCCCCTCGCCCGGCGTCTCGCCGCCCGGATCAGCGCCTTCGAGAACATCGCCGTCCCGGTCGGCGTGCTCGACATCACCCTCTACCGCGACGACCTGCGCCGGCACGCCACGCGGGCGGTCGGCCCCACCCAGCTGCCGTCGGGCGGCATCGACGGCATGCGGGTGGTCCTCGTCGACGACGTGCTCTTCTCCGGTCGCACCGTGCGCGCCGCCCTCGACGCGCTGGGCGACCTCGGCCGGCCGGCGTCCGTGCAGCTCGCCGTGCTGGTCGACCGGGGGCACCGGCAGCTGCCGATCCGCGCCGACTACGTCGGCAAGAACATCCCGACCGCGCTGGCCGAGAGCGTGAAGGTGACGCTGGCCGAGACCGACGGCGCGGACGAGGTCCGGCTCTACGGGGAGACGCCACGGTGAGCGCGAGGAGTGCAGCGCGGCGGAGCCCCGCAGTCGCGAACGAAAGGCCGGCACTGTGATCAGGCACCTGCTCTCCGGCGCCGACCTGGACGCCGACACCGCCACCCAGATCCTGGACACCGCCGCCGAGATGGCCGCCGTGTCCGGCCGCGAGGTCAAGAAGCTGCCCGCGCTGCGCGGTCGCACCGTGGTGAACCTCTTCTACGAGGACTCCACCCGCACCCGGATCTCCTTCGAGGCGGCGGCCAAGCGGCTCAGCGCCGACGTGATCAACTTCTCGGCGAAGGGATCCAGCGTCGCCAAGGGCGAGAGCCTGAAGGACACCGCGCTGACCCTGCAGGCGATGGGCGCCGACGCGGTGGTCGTGCGGCACCCCGCCTCCGGTGCCCCGCACCGGCTCGCCGACTGGGTCGACGGCTCCGTGGTCAACGCCGGCGACGGCACCCACGAACATCCCACCCAGGCGCTGCTCGACGCGTACACCATGCGGTCCCGGCTGGGCCGGTTGGCCGGCCTGTCGGTCGCGGTGGTCGGCGACGTGCTGCACTCCCGGGTGGCCCGTTCCAACGTGCTGCTGCTGTCCACCCTCGGCGCCAAGGTCACCCTGGTCGGCCCGCCGACCCTCATCCCGCTCGACATCGCCGCCGCCCTCGCCCCCGGCACCGACGTCTGCTACGACCTCGACGCGGTGCTGCCGTCGGTGGACGTGGTGATGATGCTGCGGGTGCAGCGGGAGCGGATGAACGACTCGTACTTCCCGTCCGCCCGCGAGTACGCCCGCCGCTACGGCCTCGACGGCCCACGGATGCGCCGGCTGCCGGAACACGCGATCGTCATGCACCCCGGGCCGATGAACCGGGGCATGGAGATCACGCCGGAGGTCGCCGACTCGCCCCGCTCCACCATCGTCGAACAGGTCGCCAACGGGGTCTCCGTCCGGATGGCCGTCCTCTACCTGCTGCTCGGGGGGAACAACCGGTGAACTCGTACCTGATCAGGAACGTCAGCGTGCTCGGCGCCGCACCGACCGACCTGCTGATCCGCGACGGCGTGGTGGCCGAGGTCGGCCCGGGGCTGTCCGCGCCGGACGCGACCGTGGTCGAGGCCGACGGGCTGGTCGCCCTGCCCGGCCTGGTCGACCTGCACACCCACCTGCGCGAGCCCGGCCGGGAGGACGCCGAGACCGTCGAGACCGGTTCCCGGGCGGCGGCGTTGGGCGGCTACACCGCGGTCTGCGCGATGGCGAACACCTCACCGGTGGCCGACACCGCGGGCGTGGTCGAGCAGGTCTGGCGGCTCGGCCGGGAGGCCGGGCTGGTCGACGTGCAGCCGATCGGCGCGGTCACCGTCGGGCTGGCCGGCGAGCGCCTCGCCGAGCTGGGCGCGATGGCCGACTCCGCGGCCCGGGTGCGGATCTTCTCCGACGACGGGCACTGCGTCGCCGACCCGAAGCTGATGCGCCGCGCGCTGGAGTACGTGAAGGCGTTCGACGGGATTATCGCCCAGCACGCCGAGGAGCCCCGGCTCACCGAGGGCGCGCAGATGCACGAGGGTGAGGTCTCCACCCGGCTGGGCCTGACCGGCTGGCCGGCGGTGGCCGAGGAGGCGATCATCGCCCGGGACGTGCTGCTGGCCGAGCACGTCGGCAGCCGACTGCACGTCTGCCACGTGTCCACCGCCGGCAGCGTCGAGGTGCTGCGCCAGGCCAAGGCCCGGGGGGTACGCGTCACCGCCGAGGTGACCCCGCACCACCTGCTGCTCACCGATGCCCGGGCCGAGACCTACGACCCGGTGTTCAAGGTCAACCCGCCGCTGCGCACCGCCACCGACATCGCCGCGCTGCGGGCCGCGCTGGTCGACGGGGTGATCGACATCATCGCCACCGACCATGCCCCGCACGCGGTGGAGGACAAGGAGTGCGAGTGGGCGTACGCCCGGCCGGGCATGCTCGGGCTGGAGACGGCGCTGTCGATCGCGCTCGACGTGCTCGGCCCCGCGTGGGACGTGATCGCCGAGCGGATGTCGCGCACCCCGGCCCGGATCGCCGGGCTGACCGAGCACGGCCACGACCCGGCTCCGGGCGCGCCGGCCAATCTGACCCTGGTCGACCCGGCGGCCCGTCGGGTGATCGACCCGGCGGAGTCGGCCAGTCGCAGCCGCAACACCCCGTACGCCCGGATGACGCTGCCGGGTCGCATCGTGGCGACCTTCCTGCGTGGCGAGGCGACGGTCCTGGACGGAAAGGCTGTCAAGTGAAGCGCAGGCACGCGATCCTCGTCCTGGAGGACGGGCGCACGTTCCACGGCGAGGCGTACGGCAGCGTCGGGGAGACCTTCGGCGAGGCGGTCTTCAACACCGGGATGACCGGCTACCAGGAGACGCTCACCGACCCGTCCTACCACCGTCAGGTGGTGGTGCAGACCGCCCCGCACATCGGGAACACCGGCGTCAACGCCGAGGACGACGAGTCGCGGCGGATCTGGGTGGCCGGTTACGTGGTCCGCGACCCCGCCCGGCTCAGCTCGAACTGGAGGGCCACCGGCGGGCTGGAGGACCGGCTCGCCACCGAGGGCGTGGTCGGCATCAGCGGGGTGGACACCCGGGCGCTGACCCGGCACCTGCGCGAGCGTGGGGCGATGCGGGTCGGTATCTCCAGCGTCGACGACGACCCGCGTGCGCTGCTGGCCCGGGTGCGCCAGTCGCCGCAGATGCTCGGCGCGGACCTCTCCGCCGAGGTGACCACCGCGACGCCGTACGTGGTCGCCGCCGAGGGGGAGCGCCGGTTCACGGTGGCCGCGCTGGACCTGGGGATCAAGCGCAACGTGCCGCGCCGGCTCGCCGCGCGTGGCGTCACCACCCACGTGCTGCCGGCCAACTCGACCATCGAGGAGCTGCTGGCCACCGGCGCGGACGCGGTCTTCTTCTCGCCCGGCCCGGGTGACCCGGCCACCGCCGACGGTCCCGTCGCGCTGGCCCGGGAGGTGCTGCGCCGCGAGGTGCCGCTGTTCGGCATCTGCTTCGGCAGCCAGATCCTCGGCCGGGCGCTCGGCTTCGGCACGTACAAGCTCGGCTACGGCCACCGGGGCATCAACCAGCCGGTCCTCGACCGGGTCACCGGCAAGGTGGAGGTGACCAGCCACAACCACGGCTTCGCGGTGCAGGTGCCCGGGGCCCAGCCGGGTGCGGTCGTCCCCGACCAGGTGATCGAGACCGAGTTCGGTGGCGTGCAGGTGAGCCATCTCTGCCTCAATGACAACGTGGTCGAGGGGCTGCGGGCGCGTGACGTGCCCGCTTTCACCGTCCAGTACCACCCGGAGGCGGCGGCCGGTCCGCACGACGCGGACTACCTCTTCGACCGGTTCGCCGAGTTGATCGAGGGCCGGACCCACAGCGAGGGGCGCACGAATGCCTAAGCGGACCGATCTCAAGCACATCCTGGTGATCGGCTCCGGGCCGATCGTCATCGGGCAGGCCTGCGAGTTCGACTACTCCGGCACCCAGGCGTGCCGGGTGCTGCGCAGCGAGGGGATCCGGGTCAGCCTGGTCAACTCCAACCCGGCGACCATCATGACGGACCCGGAGTTCGCCGACGCCACCTACGTCGAGCCGATCACCCCCGAGTTCGTCGAGCTGGTGATCGCCAAGGAGCGGCCCGACGCCGTGCTGCCCACCCTCGGCGGGCAGACCGCGCTGAACACCGCCGTGGCGCTGCACGAGGCCGGCGTGCTGGACAAGTACGGCGTCGAGCTGATCGGCGCCGACATCGACGCGATCCGGCGCGGCGAGGACCGGCAGCTGTTCAAGGAGATCGTGGCCAAGGCCGGCGTGCGGCTCGGCGTCGAGGACCCGTCCGGCCTGGTGCCGCGCTCGCGGGTCTGCCATTCGATGGACGAGGTCCGCGAGACGGTGGCCGAGCTGGGCCTGCCGGTGGTGATCCGGCCCTCGTTCACCATGGGTGGCCTCGGCTCGGGCATGGCCCACACCGACGCCGACCTGGAGCGCATCGCCGGTGCCGGCCTGGCCGCGAGCCCGGTTCACGAGGTGCTGATCGAGGAGAGCGTGCTCGGCTGGAAGGAGTACGAGCTCGAACTCATGCGGGACCGCCACGACAACGTGGTGGTGGTCTGCTCGATCGAGAACATCGACCCGATGGGCGTGCACACCGGCGACAGCGTGACCGTGGCGCCGGCCATGACGCTGACCGACCGGGAGTACCAGCGGCTGCGCGACCTGGGCATCGCGGTGCTGCGTGAGGTCGGGGTGGACACCGGCGGCTGCAACATCCAGTTCGCGGTGAACCCGGCCGACGGCCGGATCGTCGTGATCGAGATGAACCCGCGGGTGTCCCGCTCCTCGGCGCTGGCCTCGAAGGCCACCGGATTCCCGATCGCCAAGATCGCCGCGAAGCTGGCCATCGGCTACACCCTGGACGAGATCCCCAACGACATCACGCTCAAGACGCCGGCCGCGTTCGAGCCGACGCTGGACTACGTGGTGGTGAAGATCCCCCGGTTCGCGTTCGAGAAGTTCCCCGGCGCGGACCCGGAGCTGACCACCACGATGAAGTCCGTCGGCGAGGCGATGAGCCTGGGGCGCAACTTCACCGAGGCGCTGAACAAGGCGATGCGCTCGCTGGAAACGAAATCAGCCGGCTTCTGGAGTGTGCCGGATCCGTCGGGGGCGACCAGGGAGAACACCCTCGCCGCGCTGCGTACGCCGCACGACGGGCGGCTCTACACGGTGGAGCGGGCACTGCGGCTGGGCGCCTCGATCGCCGAGGTCGCGGCGGCCTCGGGCGGGATCGACCCGTGGTTCCTGGACCAGATCGCCGCGCTGGTCGAGCTGCGCGCCGAGATCGTGGCCGCGCCGGTGCTGGACGCGGAGCTGCTGCGCCGGGCGAAGCGGGCCGGCCTGTCCGACCGGCAGTTGGCCGCGCTGCGTCCGGAGCTGGCCGCCGAGGACGGAGTGCGTACGCTGCGGCACCGGCTCGGCATCCGGCCGGTCTACAAGACCGTGGACACCTGCGCCGCCGAGTTCGAGGCCACCACGCCGTACCACTACTCGTCCTACGACGCGGAGACCGAGGTGGTCGGCTCGGCGCGGCCGAAGGTGCTGATCCTCGGCTCCGGGCCGAACCGGATCGGGCAGGGCATCGAGTTCGACTACTCCTGCGTGCACGCCGTGCAAGCGCTGCGCAGCGCGCCCGGGGGCGGGTTCGAGACCGTGATGGTCAACTGCAACCCGGAGACGGTGTCCACCGACTACGACACCGCCGACCGGCTCTACTTCGAGCCGCTGACGTTCGAGGACGTGCTGGAGGTCTGGCATGCGGAGGACTCCTCCGGCCGGGCGGCCGGCGGGCCGGGCGTGGTCGGGGTGATCGTGCAGCTCGGCGGGCAGACCCCGCTCGGGCTGGCCCAGCGGCTCAAGGACGCCGGTGTGCCGGTGGTCGGCACCTCGCCGGAGTCGATCCACCTGGCCGAGGAGCGCGGCGCCTTCGGGTCGCTGCTGGCCCGGGCCGGCCTGCGCGCGCCGGCGCACGGCACCGCCACCTCGTACGAGGACGCGAAGGAGATCGCCGACGAGATCGGCTACCCGGTGCTGGTTCGCCCCTCGTACGTGCTGGGCGGGCGCGGCATGGAGATCGTCTACGACGACATCACGCTGCGCGACTACATCGGCCGGGCCACCGACATCTCCCCGGACCACCCGGTGCTGGTGGACCGGTTCCTCGACGACGCCATCGAGATCGACGTCGACGCGCTCTGCGACGCCGACGGCGAGGTCTACCTCGGCGGGATCATGGAGCACATCGAGGAGGCGGGGATCCACTCCGGCGACTCCTCCTGCGCGCTGCCGCCGATCACCCTGGCCAGCTCGCACGTGGCCCAGGTCCGCCGGTACACCGAGGCGATCGCCCGGGGCGTCGGCGTGCGCGGCCTGCTCAACGTGCAGTACGCGCTGAAGGACGACGCGCTGTACGTGCTGGAGGCGAACCCGCGTGCCTCGCGTACCGTGCCGTTCGTCTCCAAGGCCACCGCGGTGCCGCTGGCCAAGGCGGCGGCCCGGATCGCGCTCGGCGCGACCATCGCCGAACTGCGTGCCGAGGGGCTGCTCCCGGCGACCGGGGACGGCGGCTCGTTGCCGCCGGACGCCCCGATCGCGGTCAAGGAGGCGGTGCTGCCGTTCAAGCGGTTCCGCACGCCCGCCGGCAAGGGGGTGGACTCGCTGCTCGGCCCGGAGATGAAGTCGACCGGCGAGGTGATGGGCATCGACACCGCCTTCGGGCCCGCCTTCGCCAAGTCGCAGTCGGCGGCGTACGGCTCGCTGCCGACCGACGGCAAGATCTTCGTCTCGGTGGCGAACCGGGACAAGCGCGGCATGATCTTCCCGGTGAAGCGCCTGGCCGACCTGGGCTTCGAGATCGTCGCCACCAGCGGCACCGCGGAGGTGCTGCGCCGGCATGGCATCGCCTGCGAGCAGGCACCCAAGCACTACGAGGCCGGCTCCGACGACGACGCTGTGTCGCTGATCCTGAGCGGCCGGGTCGCCCTGGTGATCAACACTCCGCAAGGTTCCGGGGCCAGCGCCCGCTCCGACGGCTACGAGATCCGCAGCGCCGCCGTCACCGCGGACATCCCGTGCATCACCACCGTGCCCGGCGCCGCCGCCGCGGTGATGGGCATCGAGGCCCGCATCCGCGGCGACATGCAGGTGCGCCCCCTCCAGGACCTGCACGCCACCCTGCGGGCCCCGCGGTGATGTTCGAGCGGACGGTGCGGCGCGGGCTGTTCCGGGTCGGCGGTGGGGACGCGGAGACGGCGCACGAGTTCACGCTGCGGCGGTTGGCCACGCTGTCGCGGATGCCGGTCGCGCTGGCGGCGTTGCGGGCCCGGTACGCCGTGGCGTCGCCCCGCACGGTGTTCGGGGTGCGGTTCCCGAACCCGGTCGGCCTGGCCGCCGGGATGGACAAGGACGGCGTGGCCCTGCCGGCGTGGCCGGCGCTGGGCTTCGGCTTCGTCGAGGTCGGCACGGTGACGGCGCACCCGCAGCCGGGCAACCCCCGGCCGCGGCTGTTCCGGCTGCCCGACAGCGAGGCAGTGATCAACCGGATGGGCTTCAACAACGCCGGCGCGGCGGCGCTGGCGACCCGGCTCGCGGCACTGCCCCGCCCGCTCGGTGTGCCGCTGGGGATCTCGCTCGGCAAGTCGAAGGTGACGGCGCTGGACGACGCCGTGGCCGATTACCAGGCGTCGTACCGTGCGTTGCGCGGGCATGGCGACTACTTCGCGGTCAACGTCTCATCCCCGAACACCCCGGGGCTGCGGGCGTTGCAGGACCGCGCCCACCTGGACGCGTTGCTGGCCGCGCTGGTCGGCGAGCAGCCGGTGCTGGTGAAGATCGCGCCCGACCTGACCGAGCAGGCCATCGCCGAGCTGCTGGAGGTCTGCCTGGCCCGGGGCGCCGCCGGGGTGATCGCCACGAACACCACGCTGGGCCGCGACGGGCTGGCCCCGGCCGACCGGGGCCGCGCGAGCGAGGCGGGCGGCCTGTCCGGTCGGCCGCTGGCCGACCGGGCCCGGCAGGTGGTCGCCTTCGTCCATGCCGAGACGGGCGGGCGGCTGCCGATCATCGGCGTGGGTGGCATCGTCGACCCCGACGACGCCACCCGGATGTTCGACGCCGGCGCCAGCCTGGTGCAGCTCTACACCGGCTTTATCTACCGCGGCCCGGCCCTGCCCCGCGCGGTCGCCCGCGCCGCAACGGCCGCCCCGACATCTGCCGTGACCGGGTCGTGACCAGATGAGGCGGCGGCGCGGCCCCCGACCTGACACCACCCTCAGCCCCTTTGCTCTGCCTCAACCCACGCACTGGTTCCGGCTGGAGACCAATGCGTCCGGTGAAGCAGAGCAAAGGGGCCGCAGTGGGGTACGGGCCGACCGCCGGGACAGGACGGCCACGGTGCTGGAGTCGAGGCGGGGTCCGGCAAGCGCCGGAAGGGTGGGCGGATGACGCCCGAGGAGATTCTCGCCGCCGACGCCGCGCACGTCTGGCATCCGTACGCCACGCTGCCGCCGGCGGTGCCGCCCTACGTGGTGGACGGTGCGGAGGGAGTGCGGCTGCGGCTGGCCGACGGGCGTGAGCTGGTCGACGGGATGTCGTCCTGGTGGTCGGCGATCCACGGCTACCGGCACCCGGTGCTGGACGCGGCAGTGACCGAGCAGCTGGGCCGGATGAGCCACGTCATGTTCGGCGGCCTGAGCATGGCGATCATCGCGCTGGTCTCGGCCAAGGGCTCGCCGGGGGTCACCACCAC
>NZ_JBFBAO010000295.1:0-9035 GCF_040682255.1 Micromonospora sp. NPDC051296
GAGACCCCACGGCACCCGGCCCTCGGCGATGGTGGACGCGGCGTGCAACTGCACCACCAGCGGGTGGTCCAGGCCGGCCATCGAGAAGGAGCGGAGGCGGTCGACCGCGAGCACGGTGAAGCTGACGCTGACCAGCGCGGTCATCACCACCGCCAGCGGTACGGAGACCGTCGTTTCGAGCAGGTCGGTCGGGGCGATCCGGTCGGCCAGGGCGATCACGTAGTGCTGGATGGAGAGCACCCGGGTGCCGGTGATCACGTTGCCCAGCAGCCCCTCCCAGATCAGCACGTAGACCAGGCCGAGCAGCACCGGCCGCCGGGTGAGCAGGCTGACCGCCACGAACAGCGCCGAGTACGCCAGCGCCCCGGCCGACGAGGCGGCGGCGAGCGCCAGGCCCAGGCGTACCGAATCGGCCAGCAGCCCGGCGGCGAACATCGGCACCGCGACGGTGACCGCGGTGACCCCGGCCGCCACCGCCAGCTTCGGCAGCACGATCTGCCAGCGCGGCAGCGGGGTGGTGAGCACGTGCGCCACCGTGCCGTCGTCGATCTCGGCGCCGAGCACGCCGGTGCCGACGATCAGTGCGACCACCGGCAGCACCACCGCCAGCCCGAGGCCGATCAGCACCGGCGGGCCCCAGTCGCTGGGTGACACCCCCATCTGGCGGGAGATCACGGCCAGCGCCACCAGCAGTACCGGCAGCGGCAGCAGCAACAGGAACCGGCGACGCCCGAACAGGCCGCGCGCGGTGATCCAGGAGACAGTGGACATCAGGCCTCCACCAGGTAGGAGAAGACGCTCTCCAGGGATTCGTCCTCGGGCACCAACTGCCGTACCCGTACGCCGCGGGCCAGGGCCACCTTCGGCAGCATCCGGGTGAAGGCGCCGTAGTCGCCGGCCCGCACGGTCAGCCCGTCGCGGCCCAGCTCGACCCCGGTCACCGACGGCTCGGCCATCAGGGCCACGGCCAGCGCCCGGTCGTCGGTGGAGCGGATGGCGAAGACGTGCGGCCGGTTGGTCATCAGCCGGCGGATGGTCCGGAAATCACCGGAGGCGGCGAGCCGCCCGGCGACCATCACCTGCACGGTGCCGGAGACCTGCTCGACCTCCTCCAGGATGTGCGAGCTGAACAGGATGGTGCGGCCCGCGTCGCCGAGGGAGTGCAGCAGCTCCATCATGTGCAGCCGCTGGCGCGGGTCCATGCCGTTGAACGGCTCGTCGAGCAGCAGCACCTGCGGGTCGTGCACCAGCGCCGCCGCGACCCGGGCCCGCTGCCGCATCCCCTTGGAGTACGTGCCGATCCGGCGGTCCTGCGCGCCCTCCAGCTCGACCAGGGCCACCGCCCGGCGGGCCGCCGCCTGCGGGTCCGGCAGCTTGTGCAGCTTCGCGGTGGCCAGCACGAACTCGTACGCGGTGAGGAAGGTGTGCACCGCCTCCCGCTCGCTGACCAGCCCGAGCCGCCGGTAGACGTCCGGGTTGCGCCAGGTGGGCCGGCCGTCCAGGGTGACCGCGCCCCGCGAGGGGGCGAGGAAGCCGGCCATCATGTGCAGCAGCGTGGTCTTGCCCGCGCCGTTCGGGCCGAGCAGCCCGGTCACCCCGGGCCCCAGGGTCATGCTCACGTCGTTGACCGCGACCACGTTGCCGTACCAGCGGGAGACCCCGGCGAGGTCGAGGGTGCTGGTGGTGGTGGCCGTCGGGGCGGCAGAGTCGAGCGCGGTCATCGTGCGGCCACCTTCCGGTAGCGGGCCAGCAGTAGGGCGACACAGGCGGCCACGAGCGCGACGGCGGCCAGCGCGTACACCGGGCCGAACGAGCCGAGGTCGGGGAGCTCGGCATCCGGGTCGGTGATCAGCAGGTCGCTCAGCGTCCAGATGCCGACCCCCTGCACCAGGGTGGACGGCGAGGCGAGCCCGGCCAGTTGGTTCGCCGTCTGCGACGGCAGGACCGACAGGATGCCGACGATCGGCGTGGTCATCAGGAAGACCGCGACGATCCCGCCGGCGGCGAAGGCCCGCTTGCCGGTCAGCGAGGCGATCAGCAGGCCGACCGAGGCGAAGACCACCGCCCACAGCCCGGCGTAGAGCAGCCCGGGCAGCAGATCCAGCAGCTCGTCCCAGACTCCACGCATCCCGTCGGCGGTGAACGCGGCGCCGAGGAACATCACCAGCTGCGGCGCGCCGAGCAGCAGCCAGAGCGCGGTGACCAGCGCGAGCAGCTTGGCCAGCGGGTAGTCGGCGCGAGGCAGCGGCCGGGAGAAGTACAGCGGGAGCACACCGCTGCGCAGGTCACGGGAGACCAGCTCGGGCGCGGCCACCGCGACGAAGAAGATGACCAGCCAGCTCATCGAGTCGGCGAACTGGGCGTACGTCATGATCGCTTCGCCGATCTGGGTGCGGATCGCGGTCACCGCGGCGGCCACCGTGAGGACGATGCCGACCACCAGCCAGGGGAAGATCTTGGCTTTGGCGCTGCGGCCCAGCCCGAAGGTGGTCCGCACCCCGTGCAGGTACAGCGCGCCGAAGACATGGCGGCGGCCGAGCCGGGGACCGGTGTAGCGCTGGTAGCCGATGTCGTGGATGACGCCCGTCGGCTCAGGCATGGCTGCTCTCCCTTCGGGCGAAGAGTTCGGCCACCCGGTGCCGGCGCTGGTCCAGCCGGTGCAACGGCAGGTCCAGGTCGGCCACCGCGCCGAGGATCAGGTCGTACGTGGCCTGGTCGGCGAGCGGGACGAGCAACAGCCGCCCCTCGCGGCCCACCGGCAGGTCGAGCGCGGCCAGCCGGGCCGCCAGCGCCTCGGTGCCCTCGCTGACCTCGACGGCGAGCACGTCGGTGGCCGAGGTCATCGCGGCGATGTGGTCGGCCCGCAGCAGCCGCCCGCCCTCGATGGCGACCAGCGTGTCGCAGATCCGCTCGACCTCGCCGAGCAGGTGCGAGCAGACCAGTACGGAGATGCCGAACTCGGTGCCGATCCGGTGCACCAGGGCGAGCATCGCGTCCCGGCCGGCCGGGTCGAGGCCGTTGGTGGGTTCGTCGAGCAGCAGCAGGTCGGGGTCGTGCACGAGCGCCTGAGCGAGCTTGACCCGCTGCTTCATGCCGGTGGAGTAGCCCCCCACCGGACGGTGGCGCTCCTCGTGCAGCCCCACATGGCGCAGCGCTTCGGAGGCCCGTTCCCGGGCGACCGTGCGCGGCAGGCCGCTCATCCGCCCGAGATGGGTGACCAGTTCGGCGGCGGACAGGTCGGGCGGAAGGCAGTCGTGCTCCGGCATGTAGCCGACCCGGGCACGCACCGCCGCCGCGTCGGCGCTCGGGTCGAGCCCGAGCACCCGGATCCGGCCACTGGTGGGGGTTAGCAGTCCGAGCAGGAGCTTAATCAGGGTCGACTTGCCGGCGCCGTTGGCGCCGACCAGGCCGACAATCCCCGGCTCTACCGCGACCGTCAGATCGGCCAGCGCGGTGACGCCCCCGCCGTAGACCTTCGTCAACGACTCGGTTGCGATCAGTGTCACGCCGACAGCCTAGGGCCGACCAGCAACCTCGCGGGCTCCGGAACGACCCCTGTTTCCCCTGATCCTGGCGGGTTCGCTTCCCCTAGGGAAACCGCCCCACGGTGACGTCCGGTAGCCGGCGCGCCACGGAACGCCACGCCGGACACGGCACCCTGACGCTCGCGGCATCTGATACATACTGATGTCACCTTGCGTTGAATCGACGGCACAACGGGTTATGGGGAGGGTCATGACGACTGGCGTTCCGAAGGTGAGCGTGGTGGTTCCGGCGTACAACCCGGGCGAGCACCTCGAAAAGCTCATCGATTCGCTGCTCCGCCAGTCGATGCCGGCCGCCGAGTTCGAGGTGATCTTCGTCGACGACGGCTCGACCGACTCCACGCCGGCCCGGCTGGACGAGTTGGCCGCCGCCCACCCGCACATCCACGTGCTGCACATCGAGAACTCCGGCTGGCCGTCCCGCCCCCGCAACGTGGGGGTGCAGCGGGCCCGCGGCGAGTACGTCCAGTTCGCGGACGACGACGACTGGCTCGCCGACGAGGCCCTGGCGCGGTTGTACGCGTACGCCAGGGAGCACGACGCCGACATCGTCATCGGCAAGATGGCCGGGCACGGCCGGTCCGTGCCCGGGGGACTGTTCCGGGTCAACCGCCCCGATGCCACGCTGGACAATGCCCCGCTGATCGACAGCCTCACCTGCCACAAGATGTTCCGCCGGACGTTCCTGCTGGAGCACGACCTACGGTTCCCGGAGGAGGGCCGCAAGCGGCTGGAGGACCACCACCTGGTCGTCCGCGCGTACCTCCTCTCCCGCCGCACCTGCGTGCTGTCGGACTACACCTGCTATCACCACCGGAAGCGGCCGGACGGTGGCAACCTGACTGCCACCCGGATGGAGCCGGCGGCGTATTTCAACAGCCTGCGCGAGGTGCTCGACATCGTCGACGCGCACACCGAGCCGGGCCCGCTGCGCGACAAGCTGCACCGGCGGTGGCTCCGCACCGAGATGACCAAGCGGCTGCGTGGCACCCGGCTGCGGAACGCTCCGCCGGACTGGGTCGACCAGGTCGTGACCGAGATCCAGAAGACCATCCAGGAACGGTTCGCGCCCGGAGTCGCCGCCGGGCTGCCGTCGGTGCAGCGGACCATCGCCGGTCTGGCCGCGCAGGGTCGGGTCGCGGACCTGCTCCGCCTGGCCGAGTGGGAGGCGGGCGTCCGGGCCCGCGCCCGCCTCAAGGAGTACGAGGTGACCGGCTCGACGTTGTCCGTCACCCTCACCGGTCAGCTCCGCAATGGCGACCAGCCCGTCTCGTACACCCACTCCGGCGGGCGTGACCGGTTGGTCGTGCCCGTCGAGGAGATCCCCGCCGAGCTGCTCGACTGCACCGCCGAGCTAAGCCGGGCGAGGCTGGACGTGGTCGCCCGGCGCGCCGCGGACAACGCCGAGTTCCTCCTCCCGGTGCGCTTCGAGGTGGACCGCGTACCGGACCCAACGGGTGAGCTGCACCTGGTCTACCGGGGCACCGCGACCGCCGACTTCCGCACCCTCAACGCCGGCCGTACCCAGGGCGACTGGAGCCTGAAGGCCCGGGTCAGCGGCTCCGGGTGGAGCCTGGACGCGAAGCTGCCGCTGGCGGTCTCCTGTGCCGTCGACGGCGCCGACCCGACCGTGGTCGACAAGCGGAAGAAGCCGCCGGCGAAGAAGCCCGGCCGGTGGCGACGCCTGAAGCGGGCGGTCCAGCGCCGGCTGGGGGTGACCGGCCGGCGGGCGGTAAGGATTTCGTAACGCCGACCGGGACTGACCGGTTCCGGTGGCACCGGCACACTCGACGGATGATCTCTCGCCTGCTCCGCACCCCGTTGACGTGGATCGCGATCGCGGTGCTGGCCGCCGGATCGGTGTTCGGCCTGTACTGGTTCCAGCCCTGGAAGCTGGTCACCGACACCGAGGTGGCCGAGCCGTTGAGCACGGTGGCGACGGTGGTCAGCTCCGGCGAATTCGTCAGCCATGAGTACGAGACATCGGGTAGCGCTCGGATCGTGCGTACCGACGACGGGCGGCACCGGCTGGAGCTGGTCGGGCTGTCCACCTCCAACGGCCCGGACCTACGGGTCTGGCTCACCGACCAACCGGTGCTGGAGGGCAGCGACGGCTGGCACGTGTTCGACGACGGCCACTGGATCGAGCTGGGCCGGCTCAAGGGCAACCGCGGCGACCAGGGGTACGACATCCCGGCCGGCGTCGACCTGGACGCCCTGACCAGCATCTCCATCTGGTGCAAGCGGTTCGCGGTCTCGTTCGGCGCGGCACCGCTGGACCGGGCCGGCTGAGCCGGGCCGCACCACGGCCGAGGCCGCAACGGGTGGGCTGCCCCGGCGCCCGGGCGGCAGGAGGAGTGGCGCTCTCGACCGATTGGCGGCCGGCTGCAAAACTGTGTGCCGTCGCCGGAGTTGGGGGTCTGATGAGCAACGGGTGGGTGCTGCCCGACGAGGTGCTTCGGGACGCACCGGCGTACACGCCGCGTCCCGGCGAGCTCGCGGATCTGGAGCTGCTGCTGACCGGCGCGTACACACCGCTGACCGGCTTCATGACCCGGGCCGACCTGGTCTCCGTCAGCCGCCGTGGCCGGCTGGTCGACGGCGCGTCGTGGCCGGTGGCGGTGACCCTCCAGGTGCCCGCCGCGCTGGTCCGGGAGTTCGACCTCACCGACCCGAACCGCCGGACGCTCGTGCTCACCGACGGCGAGGGAGCGCCGGTGGCGGCGCTGGAGGTGACCGACGCGTGGCCGGTGCGCGACGGGGTGACCGGTGTCGGGGGCAGCGTCCGCCGGCTCGGCGACGGTGGGCACGGGCCGTTCCAGCGGTTGCGCCGCACACCCGAGGAGATCCGCGCGCTGCTGCCACCGGGCCGGGTGCTCGGGGTGATCGCGGACCGACCGTTGCACCGGCCGCAGCTGGCCCAGATCGCGCACGCCGTGCGCACCCTCGGCGCGCATCTTCTGATCATGATTCCGGTGGGCGAGGACGGCACCGGGGGGCTGCCGCCCGAGGCGCTGGTGCGCGGCGTCTTCGCGGCACGCGACCGGATGCCGCCGGCGACCCTGGTCGCCGTGCCGCTGGCCCGACGGCGGGACGAGATCAGCGACGCCCTGCTGCGGGCCCGGGTCTCCGCCGCGTACGGCGTGACCCACCTGCTCTCCACCGGCGAGATGCTCTCCGGCGCCGGGCTGCGGGTGCTGGTGCCCCGCGAGCTGGCGTACGACAACCGGGACGGTCAGTGGCGCTGGCGCGAGGACATCCCGCCACGCAACCGGCGACTGGCCCTGACCCAGGCCGAGATCGAGGACCTGCTGGACCGGGGGTTCCCGCTGCCCGAGTGGCACACGCCGCCCGCGGTGGCGAAGGAACTGGCCCGGGCCCGACCGCCACGGCGGCACCGGGGCCTGGTGGTATTCCTCACCGGTCTCTCCGGTTCCGGCAAGTCGACCATCGCCCGTGGCCTCGCCGACGCCCTGCGTGAGGAGGGTGAGCGCACGATCACCCTGCTCGACGGCGACGTGGTGCGCCGCGAACTGACCGCGGGGCTGGGCTTCAGCAAGGCCGACCGGGATGTCAACGTGCGCCGGATCGGCTGGGTGGCCGCCGAGATCGCCCGGCACCGGGGCATCGGCATCTGCTGCCCGATCGCCCCGTACGCCCAGGCCCGGGCGACCGCCCGGGAGATGGCTGTGGCGGCGGGAGCGGGTTTCGTGCTGGTGCACGTCGCCACCCCGTTGGAGGTCTGCGAGCGACGTGACCGCAAGGGCCTGTACGCGCGGGCTCGGGCCGGCGTGCTCACCGGGATGACCGGCATCGACGACCCGTACGAGGAGCCGACCGATGCCGATCTGGTGCTCGACACCACGGATCTCAGCGTGGACGAGGCAGTCCAGTCGGTCCTGCACCACCTGACCGAGACCGGCTGGGTGGAGCCGCGCCATCCGTCGCTCTGATCACGGGGATCGTGGTCCCTTCCGTAGGTCACCCCATCGCGCTAGTGTTTGACTCTGTTTGAAGATGTTCGTTCACGTGAGCCGCTGGAGGGGATGGCGGATGCTCGCGCAACAGCGCCAGGCGGCGATCCTCGACCGGGTCCGGGCGACCGGCGGGGTACGCGTCGGCGAGCTGGCCACCGAGTTCGGTGTCTCCGACATGACCATCCGTCGCGACCTGGACCTGCTGCACGAGCGGGGCCTGCTGGCGAAGGTGCACGGCGGTGCCACCGCCGCCGGCTCGACCGACGAGCCGGGCTTCCAGGCCAAGTCGGTACGCCAGCAGGCCGAGAAGGCGGCCATCGCGGCCCGGGCCGCGCAACTGGTCCGCCCGGGCGCGGCGATCGCGCTGTCCGCCGGCACCACCACCGCCGAACTGGCCCGACGGCTGGTCGACGTGCCGGCCCTGACCGTGGTGACCAACTCGCTGCCGGTGGCCGAGATCCTGCACGGCCAGGGCCGTGACGACCAGACAGTGGTGCTCACCGGTGGGGTGCGTACTCCCTCGGACGCGCTGGTCGGGCCGCTGGCCGTCGGGGCCGTCCGGTCCCTGCACCTGGACCTGCTCTTCCTCGGCGTGCACGGGGTCACGGACCGGGCCGGCTTCACCACCCCGAACCTCCTGGAGGCCGAGACGAACCGCGCCCTGGTGGCGGCGGCGGACCGGCTGGTGGTGCTCGCCGACCACAGCAAGTGGGGAACGGTCGGCATCTCCTCGATCGCCCCGCTGGCCGACGCCCACCTGCTGATCACCGACGACCGGCTGCCGCCGGAGGCCCGGCGGCTGCTCACCGACCGGGTCGGCGAGTTGGTCGTGGTGACCGGAACCGGCGAGCGGGCGCGCCGATGAAGCGTACGGCGATCACCCTGGCCGACGGCCGCGAGCTGGTCTACTTCGACGAGCGGGACGACGCCGTCCGGGACCAGCCGGACCGGCGCGAGCTGCCCCCTCCCCCACCCGCCTCCCAGCTGCGCTACGACCCGCTCACCGACGAGTGGGTGGCGCTCGCCGTGCACCGGCAGACCCGCACCTTCCTGCCACCGGCCGACCAGTGCCCGCTGTGCCCCTCGACCGGTGACCGGCTCAGCGAGATCCCCGCCCCGGAGTACGCCGTCGCCGTCTTCGAGAACCGGTTTCCGGCGCTGAGCGGGCGAGTGGTCGAGGAACCGGCCGAGATCACCCCGTTCACGGCGGCCCGGCCCGGGCAGGGGCGCTGCGAGGTGGTCTGCTTCACCGACGACCACCACGCCTCGTTCGCCGGCCTGCCGCCGCGCCGGGTACGCACCGTGCTCGACGCGCTGGCCGACCGGACGACCGCGCTCGGCGGGCTGGCCGGGGTCGAGCAGGTGTTCTGCTTCGAGAACCGGGGCGTGGAGATCGGGGTGACCCTGCACCACCCGCACGGGCAGATCTACGCGTACCCGTTCGTCACGCCGCGTACCCGGTCACTGCTGGCCGCGGCACGACGGCACGCCGAACGCACCGGCGGCCGCAACC
>NZ_JBFBAO010000296.1:0-9002 GCF_040682255.1 Micromonospora sp. NPDC051296
GATGCGGTCCTGCTTGGCCCGCACGATGCCCTCCAGCACCGGGTCGACGGCCTCCAGGTGCGACGGGTTCGCCACCACCGAGACCTTGACCGAGTAGACACGGCAGGAGCGAAAGACCATGACAGAGGTACGCATCACCCACGTCGGCGGCCCGACGACCGTCCTCGACATCGCCGGATGGCGTCTGCTGACCGACCCGACGTTCGACCCGCCCGGCCAGCGGTACGCCTTCGGCTGGGGAACGTCGTCCCGGAAGCTGACCGGTCCCTCGGTCGGCGCCGCCGATCTCGCCCCCGTCGACGCCGTGCTGCTCAGCCACGATCACCACGGCGACAACCTCGACGCCGCCGGGCGGGCGCTGCTGCCGACGGCGGGGCAGGTGATCACCACTGTCTCCGGTGCCCGGCGGCTGGGTGGCAACGCCCGTGGTCTCCGGCCATGGGCGACGACCAGGCTGGAGGCGCCGGGCCGGCCGAGCCTGGAGATCACGGCCACTCCGGCGCGACACGGTCCGCCACTGAGCCGGCCGGTCGCCGGCGAGGTGGTGGGGTTCGTGCTCCGCTGGGCCGGACAGGCGCACGGGGCACTGTGGATCTCCGGGGACACGGTTCTCTTCGGCGGGGTACGGCGGGTGGCCGACCGGTTCCGGATCGGCACCGCGTTGCTTCACCTCGGCGGCGTCCAGTTCCCGGTCACCGGGCCGGTGCGCTACTCGATGACCGCCGCGCAGGCGGTGGAGGTGTGCCGGCTGCTGCGCCCGCGTAACGCGATTCCCGTGCATTACGAGGGCTGGAAGCACTTCCGGGAGGGGCGCGACGACGTCGAACGCGGATTCGCGGCGGCACCGGACGAGATCCGGCGCGCCCTGCGCTGGCTTCCCATCGGGGTCGGCGTCGACGTCGACGTGTAGGCCACCCTCATGTGGTGCCCACCGGCCGGGCGATGCCGGCCGGCGGATCGGATGCGGTGCGCGGGCGGACGGTCAGCGCGGCGACGGCCCGTCCTCGGGCCCGGCATCGTCCCGCTTACGCCGCTGACGGAGGGCCGCGGCCAGCAGCGCGACCCCCATCGCGGCGTTGCCCCAGCGGCGCAGCGCGGTGCGGGTCCGCCGGTGCGGTGCGGGCGGCGGCCCGGGCACCACGACGTGGTCGACGCCGGGGTAGGCGAGCCGGGCGGCATCCGCCGCCTCCTGCTCGGTGCGCACCTCAAGGTTGCTGAGAAGGGCGACGCCGGCCCGCTCGTCGCGGTAGCGCCAGCGCCACCGGTCACCGTCCGGCCACAGTTCCACCCGCTCCCCCGGACGGTCAGGCGCCGGCAACTCCGGTTCGTCGCCAGCGCGGCCGAGCGCGGGCTCGCCGGTGCCCGACCGCCGGCCGGCGGCGCGCAGGTCGGCGCGGGTCAGCTCGCCCAGGCGCGCCGCGTCGCCGCCGCGCAGCGCCCGGGCGAGCAGGAACGCCAGCGTCCCGGTCAGCAGCGGCAGGACGAGGACCAGCACGCGCAGGATGTTGAGCACGTCGTAGATCGGTACCCGCACCAGCCGCGCGATGAGGTCGTCGCCGCCCGCGACCACCAGCATCGCGAAGAAGGTCAGCACGGCCACCCCGATGCCGGTGCGGACCGGGTGATCGCGGGGCCGGTCGAGCAGGTGGTGCGCGCGGCGGTCGCCGGTGCACCACCGTTCCACGAACGGCCAGGCGTACAACGCCAGGAAGGTCACGCCGCCGAGCACCACCCCGGGGAAGAACGGGGCGGGCACCAGGTGGCCGGCGATCCGGATCTCCCAGGGCGGAAACAGCCGCAGCGCACCATCGCCCCAGAGGACGTACCAGTCGGGTTGGACCGGTGCGGTCGCCTGGGCCGGGGCGAACGGCCCGTAGATCCACACCGGGTTGATCTGCACCAGCCCGCCGAGGGCGAACAGGACCGCCAGTACCCAGGCGAACAGCGCCAGTGAGCGCAGCGAGTAGCTCGGGTAGAGCCGGGAGCCCACCACGTTGTGCTCGGTCCGCCCCACGCCGGGAAACTGGCTGTGCTTCTGCCGGACGATCATCGCCAGGTGCGCCGAGATCAGGGCGACCAGCACGGCGGGGACCAGCAACACGTGGGTGACGAACAGTCGCGGGATCATCTCGTCGGAGGGGAACTCGCCGCCGAGCGCGATGAACACCAGCCACGCCCCGACCAGCGGGATCGACTCCCCCACCGACACGATGATCCGCAGACCGATGCCGGAGACCAGGTCGTCGGGCATGGAGTAGCCGGTGAAGCCGTTGGCCAGGGCGAGCGTCAGCATGGTGACCCCGACCAGCCAGTTGAGTTCGCGGGGCCGGCGGTAGGCGCCGGTGAAGAAGATCCGGATCAGGTGCACCACGATCGCCGCGACGAAGATCAGGGCCGCCCAGTGGTGGGTCTGCCGGATCAGCAGTCCGCCGCGTACGTCCCAGCTCAGACGCACGGTCGAGGCGTACGCCGCGGAGGTGGTCGTGCCGTCCAGCGGCGCGTAGGAGCCGTGGTAGACGCGGTCGGCGGAGCTGGGATCGAAGAAGAAGGTCAGGTAGACGCCGGTGAGGACGAGCGCGACGAAGGAGTAGAGGGCGATCTCGCCGAGCATGAACGACCAGTGGTCCGGGAAGACCTTGGCCAACGCCTTGCGGACGACCGGTGAGAGCCGCAGCCGGTCGTCGAACGCGCGGGCCAGCCGATCGAAAATCATGGCCGGTCCCAGAAGCCGGCGCCGGGCGGGGAGGTGAAATCTCCGGTGGCGCGCAGATAGCCGTCGGAGCCGACCTCGATGGGCAGGCCGGGCAGCGGCCGGGCGGCGGGCCCGGCGACGGGTGCGGCGTCGGCGAACAGGTTGAACGACGACTGGTGGCAGGGGCAGAGCATCCGGCCGGTGCCGTTGAGGTAGAGCCGGACCGGGCAGCCGGCGTGCGTGCAGAGCAGCGAGTAGACGACCAGCCCGTCGAGGTGGCCGGCCGACGGTGGCCGGGTGAACCGCTCCGGGCGGAGCCGGACCGCGAAGGCCGGCGCGTCCCCGGCTTCGATGTCGCCCTCCGGGAACACCCCGACCACCGTGCCCGCCGGCACGTCGTCGGGTCGCAGCGGACGCCCGTCGGCGTTCACCAGCCGTACGCCCGGTCGCCACGGCGTCTCCGTCAACGCCCGCACCGGTCCGGTCCGGTCCCAGGGCAGCAGCGAGCGGAGCGGGAACAGCGCCGCGGCGCCGAGTGCGGTCAGCGCCAGCCCGAGCGTGGCGAGCAGGCCCCGACGGCGTACCGGACTGTCCGGCGCGGTGAGCACGTCCGCCGTCATCGCCTGTTCGTCCGGAGGCGGGGTGAATCCCTCGTGCTCCTCGACGTAGCCGCCGGTCGGCACGAGCCGCCGGCCCCAGATCGCCAGCCCGGTGGCCAGCCCGCCGAAGGCCACCGCGAGGCAGATCCCTTCCCACTGGGTCTGGCCGCCGAGGCCGTAGGTCACGGCGAACCCGATCGCGCCGGCGGCGCTGGTCAGGAAGGACAGTGCGATCCGGCGGGTCACTCCGGGCGGCCCGTCCGGGACGGGTGGACGCCGCCTCACTGTCCCGCCCTCCGGCCCAACCAGCGGGCGGCGGTGACGAGCAGCCCGAGGGTGACGATCCAGGCGACCACTCCCTCGGGCAGCGGCCCCAGCCGGCCGAGCGGATTGCCGCCCCGGTCCAGCCGCTCGTCGCGCAGCCGGCGTACGTACGTGGCCAGATCATCGACCTGCTGGTCGGTGAGCACCTGGCTGGGGAAGACCGGCATCAGGCCCGGGCCGACCCGGACGGCCTCGGCGACCTGCACCGGTGTCGCGTCGTACAGCGCCGGGGCGGTCCGGCCATCGGTCAACGGGGCACCCGCGCCGGTCGCGCCGTGGCAGGGTGCGCAGTTGGCGGCGAACAACTCCCGCCCGGCCTGGAGGTTTCCGGGCGCCACCTGCGGGATCTGGGGTCCGCCGCCGCCGAAGCTGGCGACGTGGTCGACCAGGGCGGCGATCTCGTCCGCCGAGAAGACCGGTTCGGCGCGGCGGGGCTGCGGCTTCTCGTCCGCGATGGGCATCCGCCCGGTGGAGAGCTGGAAGTCCACCGAGGCCGGGCCGACCCCGATCAGCGAGGGGCCGCGTTGGCTGCCCCGCCCCTGCTCGCCGTGGCAGCTGGCGCAGCTCTGCCGGTACAGCTGCTCGCCGCCCGGTGTGGGGGCCGCGGTCGCGGCGGTGCCGGCACCCGCCGGGGGGCTGGGGGTGGTCGGTGCGGCGAGGGCCGCCGGGCCGGCGGCCAGGGCGAGCACGGCACCGAACACGCACGCCCGCCTGGGGTGCCACCGGCGCTCGCTACGCTCGCTCATGTCGGCTCAGTCCAGGGTGTAGAGGTAGGCGGCGATGTCCTGGGCATCGATCGCCGGGATGCCCAGGTTCGGCATGGCGGTGCCCGGCTCGACCGCCTGCGGATCGACGATCCAGCGCTGCAGGTTGTCGGCGTTGTTCACCAATTCCCCGGCGATGTAGGAGCGGGCGCCGAACCGGGTCAGCGGCGGGCCGACCAGCCCGTCCGCCCGGTTGATGCCGGGAATGGTGTGGCAGGAGCCGCAGCCGTACTGGGCGATGAGGTCCGCCCCTCGGCCCGGCTGGCCGGCGCGGACCTCCGGCGGCGGGGGCGGTTGGGTGCTGGCGCAGCCCGCGACGGCGAGCAGCAGCCCCAGCCCCAGCCACCTCGGCAGCCTGCGTGTTCGGCGGTTCATCGCCCCACTCCCCCGGTTCGGGCCGGCAGGTGGCCGTCCACCTCGGGCGAGGTCACCCGCTCCGGGCGTTGCCGCTGGAGGCCGACCAGCCAACGCAGGAAAGCGGCGAGTGTGGCGACCAGCACCACGACGTCCATCGGCGCCCACATCAGCAGCCCGGCCAGTTGCTGGTCGGCGAGCGGATCGGCACCGAGCACCTCGGCCGGGTAGATGGGCCTCGGCGCGAAGGTGAGTACCGCGCCCAGCGCCGATGCCGGCAGCATCGTCCCGACGAGCAGCAGCATCCCGGTCGGGACCGGCAGCCGGTGCCGGGCCGCGCCGAGGACCGGCGCCCAGAGCAGCCAGGCCGCGCCGACGAAGCAGACGTGCTCGACGACGTGCAGCGCGGGGTGCCGTACGGCGGCCAGATAGGGCGCGGGCAGGTGCCAGAACCAGAGCACCAGGGTCTGCGTGCCGCCCGCGACGAGCGCGATGACCACCGGTCGGCGCAGCCATCGCACGGCCGCGGTGGCCCGGAGGCGAGCCAGCCACCGGCGTGGCGTGGCCGGGCAGGCCAGGGTCAACGGCAGGCCGGCCGCCCCCGCGGCCAGCAGCGGCCCGGCGACGAGCAGCAGCAGCATGTGCTGGGTCATGTGGCCGGCGAAGCCGCGCACGGCCAGGGCCGCCACCGGTCCGCTCTGGGTGGCGAGGGCGACGAGCAGGCCGGCGGTGAAGGCGACCACCCGCCAGCCCGGCAGGACGTTCCCCCGGCCGCGGCGGGACCACAGCTCGTGTACGCCCCGGCCGTAACCCGCCGCGACCAGGGCCAGCCCGGCGGCGAGCAGCATGGTGATCAGCCCGGCCACGACGGACTCGGGCTGGTTGCCGCCGGCGGTGGCGCTCATCGCTGGCATGGCGGCAGCACCATCAGGGCGACTCCGCCCAGGACGATGATCGTCAGGAAGAGCAGGTTCAGCCAGATGCCCACCACGGCCAGCATCCGGCTGCGGCCCACCCGGCGCTCCGGCTCGACGCCCTGCGGGGTACGCGCGGTGCGCCGCCAGAGCAGCGCGGCGGCCAGCAGGGCGCCCACGGTCGCCAAGGCGGGCAGCACCACGGCCAGGCCGATCGCGGTCCGCAACGGCAGGGCACCGACCCGCTCCGAGCCACTGGCGCAGGTCAGCTCGTCCACACTCCAGCCGGCGATGAGGTGGACTGCCCAGGCGATCGCGCCGCCGAGCACCGCGTACCAGAGCAGCAGCCCGCCGGCGAGGCGGGCCCGAGGCCCGGGATGCGTGCTCACGACAGGCTCGGTGAGAGGTAGATGGTGAACAGGATGGCGGCCCACACCACGTCGACGAAGTGCCAGTAGATGGCGGCGATACGGACCCGGTCGTGGCGGCGGGCGCCGAAGGTGCCGCGGCGCAGCGAGGCGGCGAGCAGCCAGCTGATCATCGTCAGTCCGACGAGGACGTGAAAGCCGTGGAAGCCGGTGATGACGTAGAACAGGGAGCCGTAGGCGTTGGTGGTGATGGTGAACTCGCGGAGCTTCTCGGCGTACTCGGTGGCCACGAGAATCAGGAAGGTCACGCCGAGCGCCAGGGTCACCGCCAGGCCGGCACGCAGCCGCCAGAGCTGGCCCCGGCGAATGCCGCGTTCGGCCCACACCATGGGGATGCTGCTGGGCAGCAGCACCGCGGTCATCAGCAGCGGACGGGGCAGGGTCGGCGCGGCGAGCCCGTCCGGCGGCCACGGACCGCCGTGCTGGAACCGCAGATAGAAGTAGCTGCCGATCAGGCAGGCGAAGAGGGTCGCCTCGGTGGCGACGAACATCACCATGCCCCACCAACCGGTCGACCGGCCGACGGGCTGCTCGGTGGTCAGCGCCTCCGTGCTGGTGGCCGCCGCGATGCCGCCCCGCGCGCTCATCGAGCAGCCCCGAGGTCCTGGTCGGGTCGGCGGGGCGGCCACAGCCAGACGGCGATGGTCGATGCCACCACGAGGGCGGCCCCGGCGGCCACCGGGTACCAGGCGAACAGCAGCGCGGTGAAGAACACCAGCATGGCCAGGGCGAGCAGCAGCGGTTGCAGGGACGCCTCGGGCATTTCCACCGTCCGTTCCCGCCGGCCGTCCAGCTCGCTGGTCACCAGCGTCTGCCGCCCGCCGGCCAGGATCCGGTCCTCGGTCGCGCCTTCGGTCATCGACGTACGGCTGGCGTCGTCCCAGGTGGGGTGGAGGCTGTGCACCTGCGGCAGGACGGGGAAGTTGTACGGCTTCGGCGGGGAGTCGGTGGACCATTCCAGGCTGTCGCCGCCCCACGGGTCCGGTGGTGCCGGTCGTCCCCACCGCACGGCGTGCACCACTCCGATCAGGACGAGCAGCAGCCCGATCGCGAGCAGGTAGGACCCGGCGGTGCTGACCAGGTTCCAGCCGCCCCAGCCGGGCTCGTCCGGGTACGTGTAGACCCGCCTGGGCATGCCGAACAGGCCGTACAGGTGCATCGGGAAGAACGTCAGGTGCATGCCGGTGAAGAACAGCCAGAACGCCCAGCGGCCGAGCTTCTCGTGGTACATCCGGCCGGTGATCTTCGGGAGCCAGTAGTAGACGGCGGCGAGGATCGGGAACAGCGCCCCACCGATGAGCACGTAGTGGAAGTGGGCCACCACGAAATACGAGTCGGTGACCTGCTGGTCGAAGGCGGTCAGCGCGAACATGGCGCCGGTGAAGCCGCCGAGCACGAAGGTCACGATGAAGCCGATCACGAACAGCAACGGGACCTTGAGCACCAGCCGGCCGAGCAGCATGGTGGCCAGCCAGGCGAAGATCTGGATGCCGGACGGAATCGTGATGATCGTGCTGGCCGCGCTGAAGAAGCTGTAGGACAGTTGCGGTAGGCCGGTGGCGAACATGTGGTGCACCCAGACCCCGAACGAGATGATCGCGATCGACGCCATGGCGAACACGACCAGCGCGTAGCCGACCACGCCCCGCCGGGTGAACGCGGGCAGCACCGCGGAGACGATGCCCAGTGCCGGCATCACGATGATGTAGACGTCCGGGTGACCGAAGATCCAGAACAGGTGCTGCCACAGCAGGACGTTGCCGCCGTGCTCCGGATCGAAGAAGTGCGTGCCGAAGCGCCGGTCGAGGAAGAGCATCGCGTTGTCGACGTTCAGCGCGGGCAACGCGAAGATCACCATGAAGGCGGTGGCGACGATCGCCCAGACGAACAACGGCACCCGGTTCAGCGACATCCCCGGGGCCCGCAGCTTGAGCGAGGTGACGATGAAGTTGATCGACGCGGCGGTGGTGGCGACGCCCAGGAAGAGCAGGCCCAGGGTGTAGACGTCCATGTGCAGGCCGGGGGTGTTCCGTTCCTCGGTGAGCGGCACGTAGGCGAACCAGCCGCCGTTCGGGGCGGCCCCGAAGGGCAGGCTGGCCCACATGAACAGCCCGGCGAACAGGAAGACCCAGTAACCGAAGGCGTTGAGTTTGGGGAACGCCATGTCCCGCGAGCCGATCATCAGCGGGACCAGGAAGTTGCCGAAGCCGAAGAGCATCGGAGTGGCGAACAGGAAGATCATCGCCGTGCCGTGCATGGTGAAGAGCTGGTTGTACTCCTGCGGGGAGAGCAGTCGCGACTCCGGGCGGGCCAGCTGGGTCCGCATCGCCAGCGCGCTGAGCCCGGCGAGGACGAAGAACAGCGCCGCAGTGACCAGGTAGCGCCTTCCGATCCGCTTGTGGTCGACCGTGCTGAACCACGAGCGCAACGACGGGCGTTCGGCCCAGCGTTCCTCCAGCCGGGCCAGATCCTCACGGCTGGCACCGGGCGTCGATGCGGCGGTCGTGGACACGGGTCTGCCTCCCTTCGATCACTTCAGCGACTGCAGGTAGGCGATGAGATCGGGCAGCTGACCCGCGCCGACCTGCTGGGGAGGCATGTAGTTGCCCGGCTTGACGGTCTGCGAGTTGGCGATCCAGCCGCCGAGGTGACCCCCGTCGTTCGGTACCGCGCCGGCGCCGATGCTCCAGCGGGATCCGACGTCGGAAAGGTCGGGGCCGATCCGACCGTCGGCGCCGGTGCCCCGGATGGCGTGGCAGCCCGCGCAGCTGCCCTGCAGGAACGCCTGCTGACCGCGCCGCTGCGCGTCGGTCTGCGGCGGCCGGGCCGGCGTGCCGAGTCGGGCCAGCCAGGCGTCGAAGTCCTGCCGGGGCTCGGCGACGACCAGGAACGCCATGTGCGCGTGCTGGGTGCCGCAGTTCGAGATC
>NZ_JBFBAO010000297.1:0-8988 GCF_040682255.1 Micromonospora sp. NPDC051296
CTACGCCAACCAGGACGTGCCCTTCGAGCGCCTCGTCGAACTACTCAACCCCCAGCGCTCCCTCGCCTACCACCCACTCTTCCAGGTCATGCTCGTGCTCAACGACCTGCTGCCGGCCACCGGCGGCGTGGAGGACGCGGGCGACCTGCGGGTCAGCGGCGAGCCGGTGGACACCGGGATGACCAAGTTCGACCTCACTTTCGCGTTCACCGTTGACCGGGACACCGGGCGGGTGCGCGGCATGCTCGACTACAACCCGGACCTGTTCGACCCGGCCACCGCGGAGAGCCTGATCGGGCGCCTGCTGCGGTTGCTCGACGCCGTCGCCGTCGATCCCGGTCAGCCGATCGGCGCGGTCGACCTGCTCGACGCGGGCGAACGCCGGCAACTTCTGGCGGACTGGAACGACACCTGGCGGGAGCCCACCGCTGGGACGGCCGCCACCCTGTTCGAGGAGCACGTGCGGCGCGACCCGAACGCCGAGGCCGTCGTGGCCGGCGACAGCAGCATCACGTATGCCGACCTCAACCGCAGGGCCAACCGGCTGGCCCGCTACCTGGCCGCGCAGGGCGCCGGTCCGGAGCGGCTAATCGGCCTCGCCGTCCCGCGCTCGGCCGATTGGGTGGTGGCAATTCTCGCGATCCTCAAGACCGGCGCCGCGTTCGTGCCGATCGACCCGGACTACCCGCAAGAGCGGATCGCGTTCATGCTCGGCGACGCGGCGCCCGCCCTGCTGGTGGTGAGCTCCGAGTCGGCCGGCCAGCTGCCGGAGACGGGCATCCCCCGGCTGCTACTCGACGGCGAGCAGACCCGGGCGGCGATTGCGGACCTCCCCGCCGACGACCTCGGCACGACGGCGCACCCAGCCAATCCGGCGTACGTCATCTACACCTCCGGCTCCACCGGCCGGCCCAAGGGGGTGGTCATCCCGCACCCGGGCCTCGCTGATTGGGCCCTGACCCAGGTCGAGCGGCTTGCGGTCGGACCCGGCAGCCGGATGCTCCAGCTGGTGTCCACCAGCTTCGACGCCTCGCTCGGTGACCTGTTCGGCGCGCTGCTCTGTGGCGCCACCGCAGTGCTCGCGCCCAACGAGCGGCCGCTCGGCCAGGATCTGGTGGACCTGATCGTGGCGGCCCGCGTCACACACGTTGCCGTGCCGCCGACCGTGGTGGCCGACCTGCCGGAGAATGGCCTACCGGCCGGGGTCACGCTCACCATGGCCGGTGAAGTCTGCCCGCCGGCGCTCGCGGCCCGCTGGGCCTGGGACCGCCGGCTCGTCAACGGGTACGGGCCGACCGAGGCGACGATCGGCGCCACCATGTGGCAGTGCCGGCCGGACGCCGCCACCGACCGGCCGGTGCCGATCGGCACACCGCTGCCCAACAAGCGGGCCTACGTGCTCGACCGCAGCCTGCGGCTGGTGCCACCGGGCGTGACCGGTGAGTTGTACCTGTCCGGTGGGCTGGCGCGGGGCTACCTCAACCGGACCGGGCTCACCGCCGAGCGGTTCGTGGCAGACCCGTACGGTGCACCGGGCGACCGAATGTACCGCACCGGCGACCTCGCCCGGTGGGCCGCAGACGGCGCGCTGGAGTTCGGCGGCCGGGCCGACAACCAGGTAAAGCTGCGCGGATTCCGGATCGAACTCGGTGAGATCGAGGCCGCCCTGGGAGCCGTCGCAGGGGTGTCGCAGGCAGCCGCAGTGGTCCGCGAGGACGAGCCGGGCTCGCAGCGGCTGGTGGCGTACCTGGTGCCGGCCGAAGGCGACATCCTCGACCCGTTGGCGGTTCGGGCGGAGCTGGGTGGGCGGCTGCCCGCTTACCTGGTCCCGTCGGTTCTCACCATGCTGGACGCGCTGCCGCTAACGCCGAATGGCAAGGTGGACCGCGCCGCCCTGCCGGCACCCGACTACAACGCGTCAGTCACCGGCCGGGCGCCCACCGGAGCCGACGAGGCGCTGCTGTGCGAGTTGTTCGCCGAGGTGCTGCGGGTGCCCGGTCTCGGTGTCGACGACGGCTTCTTCGAGCTGGGCGGCGACAGCATCATGGCGATCCAGCTGGTCGGCCGGGTCCGCGCCGCTGGCTACACGATGTCGGCCCGGGACGTGTTCGAGCACCGCACGGTCGCGGCGCTGGCCCAGGTGCTGCGCCGCGATCCGGTGCCGGCCGGCCTGACCGGCGACGGCGTGGGTGACCTGCCGCTGCTGCCGATCGTGCACCGGTTCGCCGCACACGGTGGGCCGATCGAGCCCTTCGTGCAGACCAAAATGGTGCAGACCCCGGCCGGCATGGAACGGTGCCAGCTGGTGACGGCCCTCCAGGCGGTGCTGGACATGCACGACGCGCTGCGCGCCCGGCTGGTGGTGCCGGAGCAGGGCAACTGGACGATGGACATCGCCGAGCCGGGCTCCGTCCAGGCAGACGGCATCCTGTCCTGGGTGGACCTGGTCGGCCTGGATGACGCGGCAAAGCGCGAGGTGGTGGTCGCGGCAGCCCGGGTCGCCCGGGGCCGGATCGCGCCGCGCGAGCGGGGCATGGTGCGCGCCGTGTGGTTCGATGCCGGTCCGGTCGAACCCGGTCTACTCCTGCTCGTGATTCATCACCTGGTAGTGGACGCGGTGTCCTGGCGGATCCTGCTGCCCGACCTGGCTGACGCGTACCGGGCCGTCGACTCGAGCCGGCCAGTGCAGCTGCCGCCGGTAGGTGCCACCCTGCGGCAGTGGGCGCGGCGCCTAGCGGACGAGGCCGTCACGCCGGGGCGCGTCGGCGAGCTGCCGATGTGGCGGGAGACCGTCACGAGTGCCGGCACACCACTCGGCTCCCGGCCGCTGGACCCGGCACGCGACACCCACAGTACGGCCGGAGAACTGGGGCTGACCCTGCCGGCCGACGTCACCGAAGCGGTGCTGACCCGGGTGCCGGCCCAGTTCCACGCCGGCGTCAACGACGTGTTGCTGGCCGCCCTCGCCATGGCGGTGGCCGAGCGCGGCCCGATGCTGGTCGAGGTGGAGGGACACGGCCGCGAGGAGCAGGTGGCCGGCGACGCCGACCTGTCCCGCACGGTCGGGTGGTTCACCTCGGTCTACCCGGTGCAGCTGGACGTCGACGGCTGCGACCTGCGCGACGCCCGGGCCGGCGGGCCGGCCGCAGGCGAGGTGCTCAAGCGGGTCAAGGAGCGGCTGCGCCGAATCGCCGACAACGGCATCGGCTACGGCCTGCTGCGCTACCTCAACCCGGCCGGGGCGGCGGAACTGGCAGCCGACGGCCCGCCCCAGCTCGGCTTCAACTACCTCGGCCGGATCCCGGCCGGCGGGCCGGAGCCTGGCGGCGGAGCACAGGACTGGGCCGAGCGGCTGGACGCCGCAGGCGCGGCCGGCGGCCAGGACCCGCAGATGCCGCTGGCCCACGCGGTGGACCTGAACGCGGTCACCCTCGACGGGCCGGGCGGTCCGCAGCTGGTCGCCACCTGGACCTGGGCCACCGGGGTGCTTAGCGAGGCGCAGGTTCGGGAGCTGGCCGAGGCCTGGTTCCAGGCGCTGGGCGCGCTGGTCCAGCACGCCGAGAACCCCTACGCGGGCGGGCTCAGCCCGTCCGACGTGGCGCTGACCGGGCTGGACCAGGACGAGATCGAGATGCTCGAAGAGGAGTGGGAAGAGCGATGAGCGAGCGCGCCGGACTGGACGACATCCTGCCGCTGTCCCCGCTCCAGGAGGGACTGCTCTACCACCGGTTGTCCGAGTCGGACACCGGCCCGGACGTGTATGCGGTTCAGATGGTCGTCGACCTGGCCGGGCCGCTCGACGCGGCGCGGCTGCGCGACGCCGTCGCGGCCCTGTTGCGCCGACACAGCTCGCTGCGAGCCGGCTTCCGCCATGAGGGCGTTAGCCGGCCGGTGCAGGTCATCCCGCGCACGGTACGCACGCCGTGGCAGGAGGTGGACGTGACGGGCCTGGCCGCCGAGGACCGGGACGCCGCAGCGCACCGAGTCGTCCAGGACGACAGGACCCTCCGATTCGACCTGGCCCGCCCGCCACTGGTCCGGTTCACCCTGATCCGGCTGGCGGCGGGCCGGCACCGGTTCCTGATCACCAACCACCACATTCTGCTGGACGGCTGGTCGGTGCCGATCCTGCTGCGTGAACTCGTGGCGCTCTACCACAGTGGCGGCGACGACCGGGAGCTGCCGCCGGTGCGCCCCTACCGCGACTACCTGACCTGGCTCGCCGGTCAGGACCGGGCCGCCGCCATCGAGGCGTGGCGGTGGCACTTCGCCGGGCTGGACGGCCCTTGCCTGGTGGCACCCGGCGTGCCGGCCGGGCCGATGACGCCGGAACGGGTGTCGTTCGGCCTGTCCCCGCAGCGCACGGCCGCCCTCACCGCCCGGGCCCGCGCCCTCGGCGTCACCGTCAACACGCTGATCCAGGGCGCCTGGGCGGTGCTGCTGAGTCGGCTCACGGGCGAGTACGACCTGATCTTCGGCATCGCCGTCTCCGGCCGGCCTGCCGAACTCGTCGGCGTGGACACCATGGTCGGCCTGTTCATCAACACCGTCCCGCTGCGGCTGCGGTTACGGTCCGCCGAGCCGCTGGGTGAGATGCTGGCCCGGCTCCAGCGCGAGCAGGCGGACCTGCTGACCCGTCAGCACCTGAGCCTCGCCGAGATCCAGCGGCTGGCCGGGCACACACCGCTGTTCGACACGCTCGCCGTCTTCGAGAACTACCCCGGAGGCTCGGACGGCGACGAAAGCGCGGCCGAGGCAGACCCCACCGAGTTGCGGGTACTACGAACCAGCAGCCGGGATGCCACGCACTACCCGCTGGCCCTGCTGGCCGCCCCGGGACCCCGACTCAAACTGCGGCTCGACTACCGGCCGGACTGGTACACCGGGCCGGAGGCGGCCGAACTGGCCGACCGGCTGATCCGGGTGCTGGACGCGATCGTCGACGAGCCGGAACTTCCGGTGGGCCGAGTGGACACGCTCTCGCCTGACCAGCACCGGCGGCTGCTCGCTGCGGTCGGGCCACGGCCCGGGCCGGTGCCGCATTCCTCCGTACCGGACCTGTTCGCCGCGCAGGCGGGCCGCGGGCCGGAGAGCGTTGCGCTGACCGCCGGCGACGACGCGGTGACCTACCGGCAGCTGGACGGTCGGGCCAACCGGCTCGCCCACCAGCTGCGCCGGGCGGGAGTGCGCACTGAGACCACTGTCCTGCTTCTGCTGCCGCGGACGCCGGACCTCGTGGTGGCCATCCTCGCGGTGCTCAAGGCCGGCGGCGCCTACGTGCCGCTCAACGAGTCGTTCCCGAGCGAGCGACGACGGTACATCGCGGGCCAAGCCGGCGCCACCATCGTGCTGGCCGACCGGTCCACGGCCGGCGACGCCGCCGGGCTCGGCGTGCCCATCGTGCTGGTGGACGACCCCGACCTGGCCGGGACGGACGACCGCGGACCCGAGGTGCGGATCCGGCCGGAGCAGCTCGCTTACGTGATGTACACGTCGGGGACCACCGGCGAGCCGAAGGGTGTCGCGGTCACCCACCGCGACATCTGCCAGCTGGCCGCCGACCACCGGTTCGCCTCCGGGGCGCACGAGCGCGTGCTGATGCACTCGCCGCACTCCTTCGACGCCTCCACCTACGAGCTCTGGGTGCCGCTGCTGCGCGGCAACCAGGTGGTGCTGGCGCCGCCCGGCGAGCTGACCGTTCCGGTCCTGGAGCGGGAACTCGCCGAGCGGTCGGTGACCGCAGTCTGGCTCACCGCCGGCCTGTTCCAGGTGGTCGCCGAGGAGGCGCCGGCCGCGCTGGCCGGGGTGCGCGAGGTGTGGGCCGGCGGAGACGTGCTGTCCGCGGCCGCAGTGCGCCGGGTCGCTGAGCACTGTCCGGACACCGTGGTGGTCGACGGCTACGGCCCGACCGAGACCACCACGTTCGCCCTGTCCCACCGGGTGCCGGCCGGAGGGCCGGTGTCCGCCAGCATCCCGATCGGACGCCCGCTGGACAACATGCGGGCGTACGTGCTCGACGGCGGTCTGCTACCGGTGCCGAAATCCGCGGTGGGCGAGCTCTACCTGGCCGGCACCGGGGTGGCCCGCGGCTACCACGACCGGCCGGCGCTGACCGCCGAGCGGTTCCTGGCCGACCCGTACGGCCCGCCGGGTGAGCGGATGTACCGCACGGGTGACCTGGCCCGGCGCGGTACGGACGGGAACATCGAGTTCCTCGGCCGGCGCGACGGCCAGGTCAAGGTGCGCGGATTCCGGATCGAGTTGGGCGAGATCGAGGCGGTGCTGGTCGACACAAGGCTGGATGACGGGAGCGCGGTGGCCAGCTGTGTCGCCGTGGTGCGCGAGGACCGGCCGGGGGACCGGCGGCTGGTCGCGTACGTGGTCGGCACCGGCCCCGAGCTGGACCTCCCCGCCCTGCGTGCGGCCGCGGCCCGAAGGCTGCCCGACCACATGCTGCCCGAGCTCGTCGCGCTGCCGGCGCTGCCGCTCACCCCGAACGGCAAGGTCGACCGACGTGCGCTGCCGGCGCCGTCCCGCACGGCGGGCGCGGGCGCGCGCGACGCCCGGGGGCCGCGTGAGGAGCTCCTGCGCGGCCTGTTCGCCGAGCTGCTCAACGTGCCGGCGGTCGGCGTGGACGACGACTTCTTCGCGCTGGGCGGCCATTCGCTGCTGGTCACCCGCCTGGTCAGCCGGGTGCGGTCGCTGCTTGCCGTGGAGCTGTCGGTGCGGCAGGTCTTCGACCACCCGACCGTGGCGGCGCTCGCCGCCGCGCTGGACGCCGCCGACCGCGGCACCCGGCCACCGGTTGCCGCGGTCGTCGACCGGCCGGAGCGGCTGCCGCTGTCGTTCGCCCAGCGTCGGCTCTGGTTTCTGCACCGGCTCGACGGCCCGAGTCCGACCTACCACATCCCGAGCGCGCTGCGGCTGCGCGGCAGGGTGGACCGGGCGGCCCTGGGCGCCGCGCTCACCGACGTGCTGACCCGGCACGAGAGCCTGCGCACCGTTTTCGCCGAGGACGCGGCCGGGCCGTACCAGTCGGTGCTATCGGTCGAGGCGGCGGCCGTTGACCTGCCGGTACAGCCGGCCGTCGCGGAGGACCTGGACGCGCTGCTCACCGCCGCGGCCCGGGAACCGTTCGACCTGACCGCCGGACCGTTGCTGCGGGCCCGGCTGTTCGACCTCGGCGGCGACGAGCACGTGCTGCTGCTGGTGCTGCACCACATCGCCGGGGACGGCTGGTCGATGCCGGTGCTCGCCCGTGATCTCGCCGAGGCGTACGCGGCCCGGTCCGCCGGCGCCGCACCGGCGCGGCCGCCGCTGCCGGTCCAGTACGGCGACTACACGCTCTGGCAGCGCGCCGTGCTGGGCAGCGAGGACGAGCCGGACACCGTGATCGCTGCGCAGCTGCGGTACTGGAGGGCCGTTCTCGCCGGCCTGCCGGAGCAGCTGGAGTTGCCTGTGGACCGGCCCCGCCCGCCGGTGCCCACGCACAGCGGCGGGCGGGTGGAGTTCGAGCTGCCGGCCACCCTGCACCGCCAGCTGCGCGACCTGGCCCGGCGCAGCCGGGTGACCCCGTTCATGCTGGTCCAGGCCGGGGTGGCGGCGCTGCTGTCCCGGCTCGGCGCCGGCGACGACATCCCGCTGGGCACCCCGATCGCGGGGCGCACCGACGACGCGCTCACCGACCTGGTCGGTTTCTTCGCCAACACGCTGGTGCTGCGCACCGACGTCTCCGGAGACCCCACCTTCGCGGAACTGCTGCGCCGGGTGCGCAAGAATGGCCTGGCCGCGTACGCCCACCAGGACGTGCCGTTCGAGCGGCTGGTCGAGGTGCTCAACCCGCCCCGGTCGATGGCCCGGCACCCGCTGTTCCAGGTCATGTTGACGATGAACAACATCGGCGGACCGGCCGGCACCGCCGCGCCGATCGACGGCGTGAGCCTCGAAGGTGTCCCGGTCGGGCTTAACGCGGCCAAGTTCGACCTGCTGTTCGCGTTCGCCGGTGGCGAATCCGACGCGGCCCTGCACGGTTCGATCGAGTACAGCAGCGACGTGTTCGACGAGGCCACCGTGCGCGACCTGGCCGACCGCCTGCTGCGGTTGCTGGACGCCGCGATCGTGGCGCCGGACCAGCCGCTGAGCCGGCTCGACCTGTTTGCCCCCGGCGAGCGGGATCGGATCCTCGCGGTCGGCACCGGTGTAACCCGGCCGGTCCCGGCGGGCGGGATCGCCGAGCTGTTCCGCCGGCAGGTGACCCGGACGCCGGACCTGGCCGCGGTCGTTGCGGGGGGCACCGTCATCGACTACGCCGAGCTGGACCAGCGGTCGAACCGGCTAAGCCGGCTGCTGATCCGTCGAGGCGTACGCGCCGAGCGGACGGTCGCGGTGCTGCTGCCGCGCACCGAGCAGATCGTGGTGGCGACCCTGGCTGTCTTCAAGGCGGGCGCGGCGTACCTGCCGATCGACCCGTCGCACCCGGCGGAGCGAATCGACACACTGCTCGCCGACGCCCAACCGGCGCTGGTGCTCACCACCACGGAGCTGGCAGGCCTGTTCACCGAGAATGCGCCTACGCTGGTGCTGGACCATCCGGACACGATCGCGGAGGACAGTGGCCGGCCGGAGGAGCCTGCCGAGCCCGCGGTCCCGGTGCACCCGGCCCACCCGGCGTACGTCATCTACACCTCCGGGTCCACCGGTCGCCCCAAGGGCGTAGTGATGCCGGTTGGCGGACTGGTCAACCTGCTCCAGTGGCACCGTACGGCGGTGCCGGGCCGGACCGGGGCCCGGGTCGCCCAGTTCACCTCGGTCGGCTTCGACGTGTCGGTGCAGGAGATCCTGGCCACCGTGCTGCACGGCAAGACCCTGGTGGTTTGCCCTGAGGAGGTACGTCGCGACCCAGACCGGCTGCGCGACTGGCTCGACGGATCCGGTGTCGAGGAGCTGTACGCGCCGAATCTGGTGGTCGACGCGGTCGCCGAAGCGGCG
>NZ_JBFBAO010000298.1:0-8980 GCF_040682255.1 Micromonospora sp. NPDC051296
GCCGTACGCACCCTGCTGCCGGCGGCCCTGGTGGCGCTGTCCCGCGAGCACCCCGCGCTCGACCTCACCGTCACCGAACTCGACCCGGTCGCCGTGCCGGCCGCGCTGCGCGAGCGGCGGTTGGACGTGGCGCTGACGCACGACTACGACATCGTGCCGGCCGAGCCGGACCCGGCGCTGGACTCGACGCCGCTGCTGCGCGAGACGGTCTTCCTCGCCGTGCCGGCCGCCGGCGACCCGGCCGACCAGCAGGACCAACGCGCCGACCCGGTCGCCGACGCCCGGGACGCGGACTGGATCGTCGGCACCCCCGGCACCCTGTGCCACTCGGTGGCCGTGCACGCCTGCCAGGCGGCCGGCTACCAGCCCGTCGTACGACACCAGGCCGACGACTTCACCGCCCTGCTCGCCCTGGTCGCCGCCGGTCAGGGCGTCGGCCTGGTACCGCAGTTGGCGCTCAGCCCTCCGCTGCCGCCGGTCACGCTGCTGCCGCTGGCACTGCGGCGGCGCACCAGCGTCGCCTACCGCCGGGGAGCGGCCGACCATCCGGCGGTGGCCGCCTGCATCGCCGCCCTCCGGGCCGCCGCCGGCACCTTCACCACCGACCAGCCCGCCGCCCCCGACTTCGGCGGATAGGCCGGCGCCGTCAGCGCACGCCGAACAGGATCGGAGAACCAGCACCTCGGCCCGGCGCGCGGTGGCCCGGGCGAGGCCGAATTGATCCCGGCCGGCGACCGGCGCGGCTAATCCGGCGTCCACCATGGACGTTGGTGGGACCGGCTACCGTCGTGGTCATGGCTGCCTCGACCCCGCTCGCCTCCGGCCGGGACGCCGACGTGTACGCCCTCGACGCCGACCGGGTGCTCCGCCGCTACCGGGACGGCGCCGACGTCACGGTCGAGGCCCGGTTCATGAACCACCTGCACGCGGCCGGCTTTCCGGTGCCGAGGGTGCACCACGCCGACGGCGCTGAGCTGATCCTGCGCCGGGTGCCCGGCCCGACCCTGCTCCAGGCGCTGGCCGACGCGACCATCGAGGTCGGGCCGGCCGCCGGGATCCTCGCCGACCTGCACCGCCGGCTGCACGGGCTGGCGCCGCTGCCCGGCGCGGGCACCGGCGAGCGGATCCTGCACCTGGACGTGCACCCGGACAATGTCATCCTCGACCCGAGCGGTCCGGTGCTCATCGACTGGCGCAACGTCCGGCACGGCCCACCGGGCCTGGACGTCGCGATGACCGCGCTGATCCTCGCCCAGGTCGCCGTGGACCCGGCCCAGCCGGTGGCCGCCGCGGCACATGACCTGATGCGCGACTACCTGCACGCGATCCGCGGCCACGCCGAGCCGCTGGTCGACGACGCGGTGGCGATCCGCCGCGCCACCCCCACCCTGACCCCCACCGAACGCGCCCAACTCGCCTCCGCCGCAGCCCTCCTCCTCCTCACCACCGCCACCCACCACTAGCCCCCAATCTCGCCGATCATGCAGTTTCGGTCGCCGGATTGCGCGTTCTCACCCTCTTTGTCGCGACGAAAAGTGCAAGATCGGCGCGGGTCTGGTCCGCGTGGGGGGTAGAGGTAGGGTCCGGGGCACCACCTTGCGAGCGGGAGATGAGATGCCCTCCGACCACGTCGACGTGCTCATCGTGGGGGCCGGGCTGTCCGGCATCGGGGCCGCCTGCCACCTACGGCGCAGCTGCCCCGACAAGACGTACGCGGTGCTGGAGGCACGCGAAGCCGTCGGCGGCACCTGGGACCTGTTCCGCTATCCCGGCATCCGCTCCGACTCCGACATGTTCACCCTCGGCTACGCCTTCCAGCCGTGGACCGAGCCGAAGGCGATCGCCGACGGCGCGACCATCCGTGACTACCTCCGCCGCACTGCCGACCAGCACGACGTCACCCGGCACATCCGCTTCCGGCACCGCGTCGTCCGGGCCGAGTGGGACGGCCGGCAGGCCCGCTGGACGGTGCACGCCCGCCGCGACGACACCGCCGAGACGGTGGCGCTCACCTGCACCTTCCTCTTCGCCTGCACCGGCTACTACCGCTACGAGGCCGGCCACACCCCGCACTTCACCGGGCAGGAACGGTTCGCCGGGCGGATCGTGCACCCGCAGCACTGGCCGGCCGACCTCGACCACACCGGCCAGCGGGTGGTGGTGATCGGCAGCGGCGCCACCGCGGTGACCCTGGTCCCGGCGCTGGCCGAGCGGGCCGCCCAGGTGACCATGCTGCAACGCTCACCCACATACGTGCTGGCGCTGCCGGCGCGCGACGGGCTCGCCGACGCGCTGCGACGCCGGCTGCCGCCGCGCCTGGCGTACTCGGCCGTGCGGTGGAAGAACGTGCTGCTCGCCACCGCCAACTACCAGCTCAGCCGGCGCGCCCCCGGACTGGTGAAGAAGCTGCTGCGCCGGGCCGCCGCCCGGCGGCTACCGGCCGGCTTCGACGTCGACCGCCACTTCGCCCCCCGCTACGACCCGTGGGACCAGCGGCTGTGCATCGTCCCCGACGGGGACCTGTTCACCGCCCTGGCCGACGGGCGCGCCGACGTGGTCACCGACACCGTCGACACCTTCACCGAGCGCGGCATCCGGCTCGCCTCCGGTGCGGAACTGCCGGCCGACGTCATCGTCACCGCAACCGGCCTCGACCTGCTCGCCCTCGGCGGGATGACGCTGCGGGTGGACGGCGCGGAAGTCGACCTGCCGCAGACCGTCGCGTACAAGGGAATGATGCTCTCCGGCGTGCCGAACTTCGCCCTGACCCTCGGCTACACCAACGCCTCCTGGACGCTCAAGGCCGACCTCGTCGCCGGGTACGTGTGCCGGCTGCTGCGCCACCTGGACCACACCGGGACGCAGGTCGTCACGCCGCTCGCCCCGCCCGACGGCCCGCGCGCCCCGCTGATCGACCTCAACTCCGGGTACGTGCGGCGCGGCGTCGGGCAGCTGCCCCGGCAGGGGCACCGGGCGCCCTGGCGGCTGCACCAGAACTACGCCCGCGACCTGCTGCTCATGCGGTATGGGCGGCTCACCGACCCCGGCGTCCGGTTCACCCGGGCGGACTCGGCCCGAAGGAGTTCCGTCGATGCGTAGGTTCGACTTCACCGGCGGCACGGCCGTGGTCACCGGCGCCGCCGGCGGCATCGGTGCCGCCCTGGCCGACGCTCTGGCCCGCCGGGGCAGCGCGCTGATCCTGCTCGACCGGGACGCCGAACGGCTCGACGCGGTGGCCGGCGAGATCCGGGCCACCGGGCGGCCGGTGGAAACGTACGTGGTCGACCTGGCCGACGCGGCCGCCACCGCAGCCGTCGCCGAACGGATCCGGGACCGGCATCCCCGGATCCGGCTGCTGGTCAACAACGCCGGGGTGGCGCTCGGCGGCCGGTTCGACGAGGTGACCCTCGACGAGTTCAGCTGGGTCATCGACGTCAACTTCCGGGCCGTGGTGCAGCTGACCCACACGCTGCTGCCGGCGCTCAAGGCCGAGCCCGGCGCGCACCTGGTCACCATCTCCAGTCTGTTCGGCCTGATCGCCCCGCCGGGCCAGGCCGCCTACTCGGCCAGCAAGTTCGCCGTCCGTGGCTTCACCGAGGCGCTGCGGCACGAGCTCGTCGCCGACGGCATCGGCGTCACCTGCGTACACCCCGGCGGCATCCGCACCCGCATCGCCCGCGACGCCCGGCTCGGCAGCGGCGTCGACCGCGCGGAGTTCGAGGCCGGCCGCCAGCGGTTCGAGCGGCTACTCAGCATCGCACCGGCCACCGCCGCCGAGGTCATCCTGCGCGGCGTCACCCGCCGCCGTGGTCGGGTCCTGGTCGGCCGGTCGGTGACCGCGTCGACCGAGGTACGAGTCAGGTGACGCAGGTCGGTCAGCGAGCCGGTCTCGACGATCTTTCCCTGTCGGACGATCGAGATCTGGTCGGCGAGGACCTCGACCTGGGCGAGGATGTGGCTGGACAGCAGCACGGTACGGCCGGCGTCCTTCGCCTCGCGGATGCACTCCTGGAACACCGCCTCCATGAGCGGATCCAGGCCGGCGGTGGGCTCGTCGAGGAGAAGGAGTTCGACGTCGCTGGCCAGCGCCGCGATCAGGGCCACCTTCTGCCGGTTGCCCTTGGAGTAGGTGCGGCCCTTCTTGCTCGGATCGAGGTCGAAGCGCTGGCACAGCTCGTCGCGGCGAACCGGGTCGGTGCCGCCGCGCAGCCGGGCGAACAGGTCGATCGCCTCGCCGCCGGTGAGATTGGGCCACAGCTCCACATCACCGGGGACGTACGCGAGCCGGCGGTGCAGGCGCACGGCGTCCGCCCACGGGTCGCCGCCAAGCAGCCGGGCCTGGCCGGCATCCGCGCGGAGCAGCCCGAGCAGGATCCGGATGGTGGTGGACTTGCCGGCGCCGTTGGGGCCGAGGAAGCCGTGCACGGTGCCGGTGGCGACCCGCAGGTCCAGCCCGTCCAGCGCCCGCACCCGACCGAAAGACTTGTCGATGTGTTGGATGTCGATGGCAGCGGTCATCGTCGTAGACCTCGTTCGAGGAGGGCCCAGGAGCAGCCTGGGGCCAGGTGTGGTCGATCGCGGAGGATCTAGGAAGGTGGTGGGGCCACGCCGGGACGTGGTGGCTAGCGTGCAGCGTCGTCTGCGTCGTCGGCCTGCGGCGGATCCGGCACGTACATCAGGTACTCGTCGAGCATCGACCGGTCGACGAGCAGCCCCTGCGTGAACAGTTCCAGCGCGGGCAGCGCGAGTTCCTCGATGTACCGGCGGAACAGGGCGGGGAAGTCCTCGGGTTCGGCGTCAGCACCGTGCAGGGTGAACCAGAGCAACATGCTGCCGGTCGCCTGATACGCCAGGTACCGCGTCCGGGCGGCCCGGTCCCGGCTGGGCCGGACCACCCCGGCCGCCTCGCCCGCCGACAGGTACGCCTCAGCATCGGCGATCATGTGATCGACCAGCCTGAGCGCCAGGTCGCCACCGGCCTGCATGCTGCGCAGCAGGTACTGCACCATCGGCGCGAACTGCTCGACCTCGGCCATCTGCGCCAACAGCATCGCCCCGGTGCCGTCGGTCAACGCCTTCGCCTTCTCCTCGCGCATCACCGCGAGGACATGCTCGTCGCAGGCGCGACGCAGCCCGGCCTTGGAACCGAAGTGGTGGATGAGCAGGCCGGCGGTCACCCCGGCGTCAGCTGCGATGGCGCGTAGGCCGACCCGGAAGCCGTCACGGCCGAATCGGGCGATGGCGGCGTCACGGATGCGACTCGCGGTGGCGAACTCGCCACCTCGATCATCGAATGCCACGTCCCCCGACGCCACGAATCCAGATTAAACACTTGTTCAATCGATCCGCAATGCCCGGCCGCCCCCAGCCTTCGGGGTACGCAACTGGCACTGCTTCCGATGGTCGACCGGGTCACTGGCGGTAGCGGTAGCCCATGCCGGGCTCGGTGATCAGGTGCCGCGGACGGGCCGGGTCATCCTCGAGCTTGCGGCGAAGTTGGGCCATGTACTGGCGTAGGTAGCCGGTCTCGTTCTGGTACTCCGGTCCCCACACGTCGTGCAGGAGTTGGCGTTGGGTGATCAGTTTGCCGGGGTGGCGCAACAGTTTCTCCAGGACGCCCCACTGGGTGGGAGTGAGCCGGACGTCAGCGCCGTCATCGCGGGTCACGACCCGGTCGGCGAGGTTGACCGTGTGCCGCCCCACCCGCACGAGGGGGCTCGCCGGGCCGTCGGTGGTGTCGGCGGCGGTGTGGAGGCGGCGGGTGACGGCGCGGATGCGGGCGAGCAGTTCGTCGACGCCGAAGGGTTTGGTGACGTAGTCGTCGGCGCCGGCGTCGAGGGCGGTCACCTTGTCGTTGCTGCCGGCGCGGCCGGACAGCACGATGATGGGGACGCTGGTCCAGCCGCGGAGTCCTCGGATGACGTCGACGCCATCGAGGTCGGGCAGTCCGAGGTCGAGCACGACGAGGTCGGGTGGGTGGCTGGCGGCGGCCTTGAGTGCGGCGGTGCCGGTGGCGGCGACGGCGACGTCGTAGCCGCGGGCGCGCAGGTTGATGCGCAGGGCCCGCAGAATCTGGGGTTCGTCGTCGACGACGAGGATCCGATTCATTCCCGCGTGCCCTCTCTGGAATCGGCGGGTGTGGCAGCGGGCAGCCGCAGCACCATGGTGAGACCACCACCTGGGGTGGTCTCCGGTGTGATGCTGCCGCCCATGGCTTCAGCGAGGCCCCGGGACAGAGCGAGGCCGAGGCCGACGCCGGTGGTGTTGTCGCGGTCGCCGAGGCGCTGGAACGGTAGGAAGACGTGTTCCCACTGGTCCTCGGGAATGCCGGGGCCGGTGTCGATGACGCGGAGTTCGACCCGATCGGAGTGGGCGCTGGCGGTGATGGTGGGTGGCTGTCCGGGTGGGCTGTGGCGCAGGGCGTTGGCGACGAGGTTGACCAGGACCCGTTCGAGCAGGCCGGGGTCGGCGGTGGTGGCGGGCAGGTCGGCGGGGATGTCGGTGCGTACGTCGGCGGCGGTGGGGCCGAGTTCGTCCAGGGCCCGGGGTACGGCGTCCTCCAGGCCGATGGCGATGGGGTGGACGCCGAGGGCTCCGGCCTGTAGGCGGCTCATGTCGAGGAGATTGGCGACGAGCCGGTCGAGCCGGTCGAGGGACTCGTCGGCGGTGGCGAGCAGTTCGGCCTGGTCGTCGGGATCGAAGTGGACGTCGTGGCTGCGCAGGCTGGACACGGCTGCTTTCGCCGAGGCGAGGGGGGTACGCAGGTCGTGGCTGACCGCGGCGAGCAGCGCGGTGCGCATCCGGTCTGCCTCCGCCAGGGGCCGGGCGGCAGCGGCCTGCTCAGCGAGACGTTCCTGACGCAGCGCGACGGCCGCCTGGGCGGCGAACGCCTCGACGACGCGCCGGTCGGCGGCCTCCAATCGGCGGCCGCAGAGCACGACGGTGAGCCGGTCGTCGACCGTCACGGCGGTTTCGCCCGCGCCGGGGCTGGTCGCAGGCGCCTCGCCGACGCTCGCGACCACCCGCCAGGCACCCTCCTCGCGCGCCCGGTCGGGGCGGCCCTCGGTGGCATCCACCGACTCGAGAACGCTGACCGCGCGCAGCGCGAACGTCTCCCGCAGTCGGTCGAGCAGGGCGGTCAAGGGACGCTGCCCGCGCAGGACGCTACCGGCAACGGTGGCGAGAGTTTGCGCGTCGGCGGACGCGCGGGCGGCCTCCCGGGTGCGGCGGGCGGCGACGTCGACGACCCCGCTGACCGCGACGGCAACGCCGACGAAGATGCCGAGGGCGAGCAGATTATCCGGCTTGGCGATGGTCAACGTGAAGAAGGGCGGGGTGAAGAACCAGTTCAGCAGGAGGGAGCCACCGAGCGCGGCGAGCAGCGCCGGCCAGAGGCCGCCGACGAGCGCGACGCCGACAACGGCGGCGAGGAAGATCAGGATGTCGTTGGTGAGGGTGAGGTCGGGCAGCGCCGTGAGCAGCGCGGTCAGCACCGGCATACCGAGGACGGCGAGCACGAAGCCGAGCAGTCGGCGACGCCGGGACAACGCCGCCGGCACCCCGCCCGTCCGTCGACCGCGTCCGGCCTCGGGATGGGTGACCAGGTGCACGTCGATCGGCCCGGACAGCGCCGTGGTGGTCACCCCGACACCCCGGGCGAACAGTTGCGCGAATCGGCCCCGGCGGCTGGCCCCCAGGACGAGTTGGGTGGCGTTCACGCCGCGGGCGAAGTCGAGCAGCGCGGCCGGGATGTCCGTGCCGAGGACCTGGTGGTAGGTGCCGCCGAGGCTCTCGACCAGCACCCGCTGCCGGGCGAGCTGCGCCGGGTCGGCGCCGGCCAGGCCGTCGCTGCGGGCGACGTGCACCGCGAGCAGGTCGGCGCCCTTGCTGCGGGCGGCGACGCGGGCCGCGCGCCGGATCAGCGTCTCCCCCTCCGGGCCGCCGGTGAGCGCGACGACGACCCGTTCCCGGGCCTCCCAGGTGGCCGAGATGCCCTGCTGGTGGCGGTACGCGTCGAGCTGCTCGTCGACCTTGTCGGCGAGCCAGAGCAGCGCCAACTCGCGTAGCGCGGTGAGGTTGCCGACCCGGAAGTAGTTCCCCAACGCCGCGTCGATCTTGTCGGGGCGGTAGATGTTGCCGTGCGCCATCCGCCGACGCAGCGCCTGCGGCGTCATGTCGACCAACTCGACCTGCTCGGCCACGCGCACGATCTGATCGGGAACGGTCTCCCGCTGGGTGGTGCCGGTGATCTGGGCGACGACGTCGTTGAGCGACTCCAGATGCTGGATGTTGACCGTGGACAGCACGGAGATCCCGGCGTCGAGCAATTCCTGGATGTCCTGCCAGCGCTTGGAGTTGCCAGAGCCGGGCACGTTGGTGTGGGCCAGCTCGTCGACCACGGCGACCTCGGGACGGCGGGCCAGCACCGCGTCGAGGTCCATCTCCGTGAACGTGGTGCCCCGGTAGGTCACCGGCCTGCGCGGCACGATCTCCAGGTCGCCGATCATGGCGGCGGTGTGCGGCCGGCCGTGCGTCTCGACCAGGCCGATCACCACGTCGGTGCCACGTTCGGCGCGCCGCTGGGCCTCCTCGAGCATCGCGTAGGTCTTGCCGACGCCGGGGGCGGCACCGAGGTAGATGCGTAGTTCCCCTCGTGGCACAGCAGACCTCCTCTGCGAAGCGTGATCGGTGGCGGGGTGACCGGCGCCGGGCTGGGACGGGCTGAGTCGTCCCAGCCCAGCCCTATCGTGTCAGCGTGCCGGGAACGTGTGGTCGAGGGCGAGGTTGAGTTCCAGCACGTTCACCCCGGGGCTGCCCATGAATCCGAGCGACCGGCCGGCGGTGTGCGCCTCGACGAGTCGCCGGATCGCCGCCCGGTCCGCGCCGCGCTCCCGCGCCACCCGCTCGACCTGGAGATCGGCGTACGCCGGGGAGATGTGCGGGTCGAGGCCGCTGGCGCTGGCGGTGACCGCGTCCGCAG
>NZ_JBFBAO010000299.1:0-8948 GCF_040682255.1 Micromonospora sp. NPDC051296
CCCCTGCGCACGTTGCCATCATCGGTGCGGGGATGGTCGGACTGGCCACCGCCTGGTTTCTACAGGAGCGTGGCGTACGGGTCACCGTCCTCGACGGGGCACTGGCCGGCGGAACAGCGCTTGACGGGGCACTGGCCGGCGGCACGCTGGCCGGCGGAGCGGCGAACGGTGGGGCACTGGCCGGCGGAGCGCTGGCCGGGCGGAGCGCCCAGGGCAGACGCTCGTCGGCCGGCGGCTGGCCGGCGGTCCGGGAGCCCCAGGGCAGCCCCTCGTCGGTCCGCGCGCCCCAGGGCCGGCCCTCGTCGGCCGGCGCGCCACTGACCGGGCGTGCTCCCCAGGACGGGCGCTCGTCGGCCGGCGCGCCACTGACCGGGCGTGCTCCCCAGGACGGGCGCTCGTCGGCCGGCGCTCCGCTCACCGGGCGTGCTCCCCAGGACGGGCGCTCGTCGGCCGGCGCTCCGCTCACCGGACGTGCTCCCCAGGACGGGCGCTCATTCGCGGGCGGCCCGCTGGCCGCCCGGGCGGCCCAGGAGGGGCGCTCCTCAACCGGCGGCGCGCTGGTCGGCATGGCCGCCGCCCAGGACGGCCGGTCGGCCGGGTCGGGTTCGATCGGCGGCTCGTGCCCCGGGCCGGGGTCGCTCGCCGACGGAGGCGGCTCGTACGGACGGGGTCGGTCGGCGCGTACCGCCTCGTAGGGACGGGTCGGCTCGGCGCGCACCGGCTCGTACGGACGGTTGGGCTCGCTGGCCCAGCCCGGGGCCGGCACCTCGCGCGACCGCCGGCCGGCGGTCTCGCCCTCGCCGCGCGCCCAGGACGGAGCCCAGTCGCTGACCGGGCCGGAGCGGGCCCAGCTCGGCCGCTCGGCCTCGGCCGGAGGTGGCTCGGTCGGCGGCTGACCGGCCGCCGGATCGGGGCCGGGCACGGGCGGCCGATCGGCGGCGGAGTGGTCGGTGGCGGGTGGCGCGGGCCGGGGCTCGGGGGTCGACTCCGGCGGGAAAGTGTCCTCCCACCCGTACGGCTGGCCGGGCACCGCCTCCTCCCCGGGCCACTGCGCGCCGGGCGCGTGCAGGCCGGGCGGCATCTCGAAGCCGGAGGCGGCGGTGCCGACGGGCGGCACCTGAACGGCCGGCGGCGCGGAGGTCGGCAGGCCGGTGACCGGCGTCACGGGCTGCTCGGCGGGTGGAGCGGGACGTTGCGCCGGCACGACGAGCCGATCGCTGCCGGGGTCGTGGCCCGGCTCACGCAGCCCGGGCGGGGCGCTCACCGGGGCCTGTCGGCCGGTCACCGGCTCGTCCGCGTGGGGCACGCCGTTCACGTGGTGCACGCCGTTGACGTGATGGCCGTTGACCCGGGCCGGCTGCTCGGGCTCACCTGCCGGCGCGGGCAGATCTGCGTAGCGTGACGACGCGGTGGCCCAGCCGGAGGGCGGCTCGGGCCGGCGCCAGGTCGGCCCGGCGTCGGAGTCCTCCGCACCCCAGGACCAGTCAGCCGCCGGCGGGGCCCACCCGTTGCCGGAACGGGCCAGGTCATCCCGCTGACCCGTCCCGTCGCCGTGCTCTCCCGGGGTGGCGGCACCGGGTTGCCCTGTTTCACTCACCGCGCGCTCCTTGGTCGCCCCCGCTGAGGCTACCGTGTGGCGACAGTGGCGATAAGTTACAGCGGCGGGCCAATTCCGCGAGGGCCAGAGAGGTCCCGACCGGTTCGGGTGAAATGCCGGCCCGTACGACACACTCGGAGGTTCCCATGACCGCTGTGGGGAACGGCGCCCAGACCGCCGGCCGGCCCACGCGCCTACCCCGTTCGGCGCGCCGCAAGCAGCTGCTCGCCGCAGCTCAGGAGGTGTTTGTCGCGCAGGGCTACCACGCCGCGGCCATGGACGACATCGCCGAGCGGGCCGGGGTCTCCAAGCCCGTGCTGTACCAGCACTTCCCCGGCAAGATGGAGCTGTATCTCGCGCTGCTCGACACGCACTGTGACGCGATCGTCGCCAAGGTGCGTGACGCCATGGCGAGCACGACCGACAACAAGGAGCGGGTCAGCGCATCGGTGCGGGCGTACTTCGACTTCGTAGACCACGAGAGCGAAGCCTTCCGTCTGGTCTTCGAGTCGGACCTGCGCAACGAACCGGCGGTACGGCAGCGCGTGGAGCGGGTCGAGCAGGGCTGCATCGCGGCGATCACCGACACCATCATTTCCGACACCGGGGTCAGCCGGGCACACGCGGAGCTGCTCGCCTCCGGTCTGGTGGGCGCGGCCGAGACGGCCGCGCAGTTCTGGCTGGCCGGCGGCCGTCAGGTGCCCAAGGCCGAGGCCGAGGCGTTGGTCGCCGCGCTGTCCTGGCGGGGCATCGCCAGCTTCCCGCTGCAAGGTGAGTCAGCCTGAACTTCGAGCTCGTGATCGGATAGCCTTCGCAGGGCGGCCAATTTCGCCCGACGGAGGAGGAACCGTGGAGGTCAAGATCGGCGTGCAGTACGCGCCGCGCGAGCTGGTCCTGGAGAGCGCACAGTCGCCGGCAGAGATCGAGCAGATCGTGACCGACGCCGTCGCCAGGGGCGAGGGCACCCTTTCCCTGACCGACGAGAAGGGCCGGCGGGTCATCGTGCCGGTCGGCAAGGTCGCCTACGTCGAGATCGCCGAGGCGTCCCCCCGAGCGGTCGGTTTCACCGTTCGCTGACGATCAGTTGTTGAGGCCGGCGGCGGCCATCCGTGCGGTGTGCGCGGTGGTCAGCCGCCGGAACAATCCCGCCACATCCATCTGCTCGCCCTGGGTGATCAAGGTGGTGAGTGCCCCACGGTCGGCGGCGGCCACCCGCCCGGCCTCGGACAGGGCCTCACCGACCAGGCGTCGGGCCCACATCGACAGCCGGCCGGCCACCTTCGGGTCCGCCGCGATGGCGAGCCGGATCTCGGCGGCGGCGAACTCGGCGTACCGCGAATCGTGCAGCACGTCGAGGACCAACTGGCGGTCCGGCTCCCGCAGCGCGCCGGCGATCTCCCGGAGGAAGTCGTCGGTGATCGCGTCCCCGACGTACGCCTTGGTGACCACCTCCGCCCAGTCCCGGGGCTCGGTCGAGTCGTGGTACGCCTGCAACGGCTCGACGTAGGCCGCCATCGCGTCGTCGGGCAGCACACCGAGCACCCCGAGCCGGTCGGCCAGCCGCCGGTAGTTGGCTATCTCGGCGGCGGCCATTTCGCCCAGCGCGGCCCGACGGCGTAGATCCGGGGCAAGTCGGGCATCGGCCGCCATCCGTTCGAAGGCGAGCAGTTCACCGAGAGCCACCAGGCCGAGCAGGTCGGCGACGGCATCACCGAGTGGGGTGGGGGCGGACACGTGCGCAGGCTACCGCCCGGCGACGCCGAGCGGTGAGACAGGTCACATGGAAACCTGCCCGGTGACGCTTGCCCGTTCGGAATTGGGACGGCGTTTGGCCCGTTCAGGTAACATGGAGGAGTTGCCGTAGGTGCCGATCCCGACCGGAGTCGAATCCGATCCCGGTCGAAGTCCGACCCACGGCGCGCGTGCGGCCCGGTCCGCTCGGCTTTCTGCCGCCGACCGTGTGGCCCGCGCCATACCGAAACGCGCCCTGAGGACATGATGGGGCGCACCCACGAGAGGGCACCCCCAAATCCACATGAGTGAGCCGATTCAAGACCTCACAGACGGCCAGGAACTGGCCCCGACCGCCCCGGTCCGACCGGAGGCACCCACCTTCGCCGAGCTCGGCGCGCGCGCCGAGACCGTCGACGCGCTGGCCGCTGCCGGCATCACCCGCGCCTTCGCCATCCAGGAGTACGCGCTCCCGATCGCGCTGCGCGGCGCCGACCTGATCGGGCAGGCCCCGACGGGCACCGGCAAGACCCTCGGCTTCGGCGTGCCGCTGCTCGAGCGGGTCTTCGCACCCGACGAGGGCGGCGACGGACTGCCCCAGGCCCTGGTCGTCGTACCGACCCGCGAGCTGGGCATCCAGGTCGCCAAGGACATCGCCGCTGCTGGCAGCACCCGTGGCGTACGGGTACTGCCGATCTACGGTGGCGTCGCGTACGAGCCGCAGATCGAGACGCTCCGCAAGGGCGTGGAGATCCTCGTCGGCACCCCGGGCCGCCTGCTGGACCTCGCCAAGCAGAAGCACCTGCGCCTGCACGGGGTGCGCGCGCTGGTGCTGGACGAGGCCGACCGCATGCTCGACCTGGGCTTCCTCGACGACGTCGAGCGGATCCTGGCGATGCTGCCGGAAGACCGGCAGACCATGCTGTTCTCCGCGACCATGCCGGACCCGATCGTGACGCTGTCCCGGCGGTTCCTGCGCCACCCGATCACGATCCATGCCGGGCACACCGCCGAGACCGGTCCGTCGCCGCAGACCGAGCAGCTGGTCTACCGCACCCACTCGATGAACAAGATCGAGATCGTCGCGCGGATCCTCCAAGCCGAGAACCGCGGCTTGACCATGATCTTCACGCGTACCAAGCGGGCCGCCGACCGGGTCGCCGAGGACCTCGACTTCCGCGGCTTCGCGGTCGCGGCGGTGCACGGTGACCTCGGCCAGGGCGCCCGTGAGCGGGCCCTGCGGGCGTTCCGGGCGGGGAAGATCGACACCCTGGTCGCCACCGACGTCGCGGCCCGGGGTATCGACGTCAGCGGCGTCACCCACGTCATCAACTACGACTGCCCGGAAGACCAGGACACCTACACCCACCGGATCGGTCGTACCGGCCGGGCCGGGGCGACCGGCGTGGCGGTGACCTTCGTCGACTGGGACGACATGCCCCGTTGGCGGATCATCGACAAGACACTCGGGCTGGACATGCCCGAGCCGCCGGAGACGTACCACACCTCCCCGCACCTCTACACCGACCTGCACATCTCGACCGAGGTGACCGGCACCCTGCCGACGGCCGAGCGCACCCGCGCCGGCCTGGCCGCCGAGGTCGAGGAGGACCTGGGCGGCGGCCGGTCCCGCCGGGGCGGCGAGCCCCGAGGGTCCCGCCGCCGGGGCCCGGGTCGCGGTGAAGGCGGTCGCAGTGAGGGCGGTCGCGGTGAAGGCGGTCGCGGGCGTGGTGACGGCGGTCGCGGCCAGGGCGACGACGCCGCCGCGCCGGACGCCACCGAGTCCGCCGCCGAGGAAGGTGCTCGTACCCCACGCCGCCGGCGGCGCCGCCGGTCGGGCGAGGTTGTGACGGGCACCGACGCCGCCTCGACGGCCGCTGTCGGCACGCCCACCGAGGCCGCCGCCACCGGCAGCGAGAACGCCACGGGTGAGGCCGCACCGCGTTCGCGCCGCCGCCGACGCCGGCGTGGTGCCGGTTCCGCCAGCGGTACGCCGGCCGAGGCGACTACCGACTGACGACGCGCCGCCCGGCCAGCCATCGAACGGGTCGATAACGATCTACAGCTCCCCGCCGCCCTGTCAGGTGCGGCGGGGAGTTGCTTCACGTACGGCCGACACCACCTCAACCGCTCCCTTTGCTCTGCTTCACCCGACGCACTCGTTTTCCACTAGAACCGTTGCGCGGAGTAAGGCAGAGCAAAGGGAGCAAAGGAGGGGAGGCCGATGGCCTGCGACACGCGCGGGCAGGGCACGGCCGAGCCACGCCCTGCGGCCGGGACATCGACTAAAGGCCGTGCGCCGCGTCACCGCCGCCGTGCCGATGTCGGTACGGCCCGGACAGACCTGGAAGATGGAACGATGCCCGAACCGTTGGACTCCGCCCTCGCCGAGGTCCGCTCGATGCTGCTCGGTCCCGCGCTGACCAGGGCCGTGGCCGCGGGTCGCCGGCGCGGCTTGCGCCCCTCGGTGGTCCGGGCCGAACTTCGGCCGGTCGCCCTCAAGGCCGGCCCCCGGCTACAGATCGCCACCTCCGACGGCGCCCGGCCGTTCACCCGCAACGTGACACCGGGGCCGGAGGCAAACGCGGCGGTCGAGGCGCTGCTGGCCGAGCCGTTCGGCAACTGGCACGTGGAGACCGCCGACCGCACGCTACAGCTGCGGGTCACCAAGTCGGGCGAGGCGCAGGTGCACCGCACGGCGGCGGCCCTGCGGGCCGACGTGCCGGCCGGACACGACCGAACCAAGGATTACCTGCTCGACCCCGGAGACCCGATCTTCACCGAGATCGGCGGCTCGGCGGCCAAGCGCCGGCAGGTGGACGCGTTCCTGCGGGCGTTGGTGGCCACGCTGCCCGCCGAGCCGGCCCGGGAGCTGACCGGGCCGCTGCGCGTGGTCGACCTGGGCTGCGGCAACGCGTACCTGACCTTTGCCGCGTACCGGTACCTCGCCCAACTCGGCCTCGACGTCGAGCTGGTCGGCGTGGACGTACGCGAGGACCAGCGCCGCCGCAACACCGAGCTGGCCGAGCGACTCGGCTGGGCGGAGCGGGTGCGTTTCGTGGCCGGCACCATCGCCGACGCGGTCGTCGAACCGGCCCCCGATCTGGTGCTCGCGCTGCACGCCTGCGACACCGCCAGCGACGAGGCGCTGGCCCGGGCGGTGCGCTGGGGTGCCCGCTGGGTGCTCGCCGCGCCGTGTTGCCACCACGACATCGCGGCGCAGCTGCGCACCCGGCCGGCACCGGCACCGTACGACTTGCTGACCCGGCAGGGCATCCTGCGGGAACGTTTCGCGGACGTCCTCACCGACGCCCTGCGTGCCGGGCTGCTGCGGCTGCACGGCTACCGGGCCGAGGTGGTCGAGTTCGTCGACTCCGCGCACACCCCGCGCAACCTGCTCATCCGGGCCCGGCGTACGGGTTCCGCACCGACCGCCGCGCAGCGCACGGAATATCGGGAGCTGGTGGCGCAGTGGCACGTCACGCCGCGGCTGGAGACGCTGCTCGCGCAGCTGCCATCGGACCGGTAGCCGAATCCGGTCCCGCCGGTGGGACCGTCTGGTCGATCAGTCAATTGCGTCCCACCCGTCCCGTACTACTCTCGAAGAACGCACCGTCAGGTGCCGGTCGGGAGGTACGACCCACCGGTGGGTTCGGCAGAGGTTTCGCCACAGATGGCGTTCGCGCGCTTCGTGCGCCGGGCCATCGACGATGCTCGCGAGGAGCGCGGGTGGACGGTCACCGACCTGGCCACGCACACCGGTGTCGGTCGCTCCACCGTCTTCCGCTGGTTGGCCGGCGACTGGCAGGACTACCCCGAGCTGGCCAAGGTCCGGGGCTTCTGCGCGGCACTGGATCTGCCGGTGGCGGCGGCGTTCCGGGCACTCGGCCTGCCGGACGCGGGGCCGGGGCCGCGTCGGCGTGGGGACGACGGTCAGGTCGAGGCCGACGTCCGGGTGATCCTGCAACGGCTGGCCGACCCGACCGTGCCGGCCGAGGAGAAGCATCACATCCGCGACCTGCTGCGCTACCTCGCCCGCCGGCCGATCCGCCGAGCCGGCTGACACCGCCGGGCTACTGCACGGTCACCGTGAACTCGGCGGTCCGCACCTCGCCGCCGGTGGCGAAGTCCAGGTAGAGGCGGTACCGCCCCGGCCCGGGCGTGGTCAGCCAGAACCGGATCGTGCCGTCCGCCAACTCCGGCTCCGGGTGTACGTGCAGGTAACCGAGATCGCCGTCGCGCAACGCGACGAGGTGGCCGTACGCGCCGAGGTAGCGCTCCAGCACCGGGCTGGCACCGTCCGGGCCGGTGACCCGGAAGCTCATCGGCACGGTCAGTCCGGGTTGCGGGGTGCCCTCGTACCCGACGGTGAACCCGTCGACCGTGGTCGCGGTGGCCGGGGCGGGCAGGGCTCGTGGGGCGTAACCGCCGGGGGCGACCAGGTCCACGCCGAGCGTCGTCGCTGTCTGCCGGCCGTCGTCGGCGAGCGCCGTGAAATCCGTGTACGCCCGCCAGATGCCGGGCTGCGGCAGGGTCAGCGGCACCGACCAGGTGCCATCCGCCGCCATGGTGGGGTGCAGATGCTGGTGACCGGTCAGATCGCGGCGTACCACGATCACATGCATCGGCTTGTCGTGCACGACCGCGAACCGGGTGACCGCCCGCCGCTGCCCGTCCCGGATCTGGAACCGAAGCTCACCCGCGCGGCCGGCGGTGAACTCGGCGGACAGCGGGGTGAGCGTGTAACCGTCCCGGCTGACCGCCAGGCCGCCCGCCTCGGCCGCTGCGGCCTGGTCCGCGCCGTGCGAATGCGCCCCGAGGCCGGGGGCGTGGGCGTGGTCGGCCAGCGCGCTGTCCGCCCCGCCCACTGCGGCTGCCGTCCCGCCGTTGTTCATCCGACCGAGCCCGAAGCCGAGCAGCACGGCCAGCACCAGCCCGCCGACCACCAGGGCCAGCCGCAGCGTGGCCCGGTCCGGCACCGCCGAAACCCCGTCCAGGCGGTCCGGCACCGCCGAAACCCCGTCCAGGCGGTCCGGCACCGCCGAGACCCTGTCCAGCTGGTCCGACCCCGCCGAGGGCGCGCCGGAGTCGTCGCCCGCCCCCGCCGCCGGCCGGTGAGCGACCCGCACCGACCCGAGCACGGGCGCGTCGGGTTCCTGGTCAGCCATGCGCCCACCGTACCGTCGGACCCGTCGGCCGCCCGGCGGGTCTGACCTGCCGTGTACCCGGTCACCGTCGATGCGCGAGTGGTCAGCCGGCGACGGCGAGGGCCAGGGGCAGGACGGCGGGGGCACCGGCGCGGCGGAGTTCGCGGGCGGCCATGGTCATCGTCCACCCCGAGTCGACCAGGTCGTCGACCAGGAGCACCGGGCCGGCCAGGTTGGCGAGGGCGTCGGCCAGTGCCTCGGGCACCGCGAGGGTGCCGTGCAGGGCGCGTACCCGCTGGGCGCTGTTGCCACGCGGACCGTCGCCGGCCGGCGGACCGGCCCAGGTCACCCGGCCCAGCAGCGGCAGTCGCCCGACGGCGGCGACCCGCTCGGCCAGCGAGCCGACCAGCAGCGGGTGGGTACGCGAGTCGACCGCGACCACCCCGACCGGCCGGCTCGGCCACGGGTCGTCG
>NZ_JBFBAO010000300.1:0-8942 GCF_040682255.1 Micromonospora sp. NPDC051296
GCACCCGCGTCGCCCAGCCGCTCGCCGACCTCGCGCAGCAGGCGGGTCTTGCCCACGCCGCTCTCGCCGGTGAGGAAGACCGCCGCCGTGTTTCCCGGCGCCACGTCGTCGAGCAGCACGGCACGCATCGTCGCCACCAGGTCTGTCCGACCTACGAGCGGGGTGGTGTCCACGTCGGTGGCCATGGCTCGCAGCCTAGTCACAGGCACCCGCACCGTTCTACCGCCGAAACGCGCCTGTCCTACACATCGCGTCGACAATGCGACCAATGGTTGCGCTCGGCCGACATACGTCGTTCTGCCGATCCGCCGTCAGACCGGGGGGTGACAGTCTCCGGACATCGTCGGCACCACGGGGGGAGAGGCGGGTGCGGTCTCCATGCCCATGTCCACCATCGTCGCTGCTCCAGAGTCGGTCAGGCGGATGCGCTGGCCGGTGACCGAGGAGCGGCGGACAGTCACCGTCCTCTTCGTCGACATCGTCGGTTCGACCGGGCTGGTCGACCGACTCGATCCGGAAGACGTACGTGCCCTGCAACGGGTCTACTTCGGCACCGTCGCCCGAGTGCTGCGGCGCTGGGACGGTGCGGTGGAGAAGTACGTCGGCGACGCCGTGATGGCGTTGTTCGGCGCACGGACCGGTGACGGGTGGGAGGCGTACCGGGCGGTGCGCGCCGGCCTGGAGATCCAGCGGGCGCTCGACCGCCGGCCACTCGCCACCGCACCCGGGTTGCGGGTACGGGTCGGAGTCGCCACCGGCGAGGCCGTGGTGGACCTCGCGGTCGGGCACGACGGCGGGCACGGCGTGGCCAGCGGCGCGGTCATCACCCTGGCCGCCCGGTTGCAGGAGTACGCCCCGCCCGGCGGCGTCGCGGTCTGCGCGGCCACCCACCGGGCCGTCGCCGGGCTGATCGCGCAGCGCCCGGTGCCGGCGGTGACGGTGGCCGGCAAGGCCCTGCCGGTGGAGGTCTGGCACGCCACCGGCACCCTGCGGCTCCGGCCGGCGCGCCAGGACGGTCCGCTGGTCGGCCGGCGCCGGGAACTGGCCACCGCCCGGGAACAGCTCGCCGAGGCGGTACGCGGATGCGGCGTGCGACGCCTCATGCTGATCGGCCCGCCCGGCAGCGGTCGCAGCCGGTTGTTGCGGGAGCTGGTCCGGAGCACGCCCACGGTGGACGGTGTGCCGGTGCGGTGGTGCGTGACGGCCTGCCCGCCCTACCCGGACGGGCCGCTGGCACCCGTCGCGGACCTGGTCCGTGCGGTGGCCGGCGCCCGCGCCACCGACGACCCCGAGTCGGTACGCCGCCGCCTCGCCACCGCCCTCGGCGAACTGGTCCCGACGGAGTGCCTGGCACCGGCGCTGGACACGGTGGACGATCTGCTCGGCTCGGCCGCCGCGGGTGCCCGGGCGGCGGAGTGCTGGCGGGACGTGCTGCTGCGTCTCGCCCGGCGGCAACCGGTGGTGGTGGCCGTGGACGACCTCGACCGCGCCGCGCCGGCGCTCCGCCGGCACCTGGACGCCCTGGTCGACCTGGCCATGACGGGCGGCCTGCCGCTGGTGCTGGTCAGCACCGGCAGCGAGGAGACCGGCGATGCCGGCCGACCGGCGGCCCGGGTGCGGTTGGGTCCGCTCGACGCGCTGACCACCGGCCGGCTGCTGCGCCAACTGCTGCGCCGGGCCGGCCGCCCGATCGGGTTGGTGGGGCAACTGGTCCCGCTGGTGGGCGGCAACCCCGGGCACGCCGTCGCGTACGCGCACGCGCCCGGCGGCGGCGATCCGGCGCGACCGCCCGTCCCGGAGAGCGTCCGCCGGGTGGTCGAGGCCCGGTTGGACCGCCTCGACGGCCCGCAGCGGGCCGCCCTGATGGCCCTGGCCGCTCTCCCGCCGGGCTGCGCCGCCGCGGAGTTGGCCCGGGCGCTCGGCTGGCCGGCGAAGCAGGCGGAGTCGGCCCTGCACACCCTGACCGGAGCGGGCCTGCTCGTCCCACTGCCGGCCGGCGGGCACGAGGTCGCCGATCCGGTGCTGCGCCAGGTCGCCGCCGCCCGGCTGCCGCGTGCGGTGCGGACCGCCTTCGCCCGCCGGGCCAACACCATGACACCGCCGGGACCGACGGAGGCACCGTCGGAGTCCGAGACAGACGCCGCGCCGTGGCGGTCCGGTAGTGACTCGGCGCAGTCCCGGTTCGAGCGGGACGCGGCGCGGGCGCGGTCAGCGGGCAGCCAGGAAGGTCAGGACGCGGTCCCAGGTCAGATCGGCGGCGACCGGGTCGTGGTCGGTAACGGCCGGGTCGGTGTACAGGTGTCCCGCCCCCGGGTAACGATGCACCACGACCTCCGCACCGGCGGCGGTCATCTCGCCCTGCCACTGGTCGACCTCGTCGGACGGGTCGTAGGCGTCGGGATCGGCCAGGTGCAGGTGGATCCGCAGGCCGGGCCGGACCGCAGCCGGGGAACCACCGGTGCCGTGCAACAGCAGCAGGCCGGCGCTGTCGGGGCGCTCGGCCAACATCGCGCCGGCCACCCCGGCGCCCATCGAGAACCCGGCGAGCACGGCGTCGGGCGGCAGCCCGTCGAGCGCCGTGCGGGCCCGGTCGAGTACGGTCTGCTGACCGATCCGGTCGAGCAGGGCGAAGCCCTCCTCGACGGTGTCGACGGCCGACACGCCGTACAGGTCGGGCACGCGCACCTGGTGCCCGGCGGCGCGCAGCCGGTCGGCCGCGGCCAGCACGGCCGGCCGCAGCCCGTACACGGAGTGGAAGAGCACGACGTGTCCCATCGGCACATCGTGCCCGACTCCCCCGACAACGCCGGTCCCGCCGCGCGGCGGCCTGGTCCGGCGGCTCGGTTCAGCCGTGATCGGCGACCGCCGGTCGGTCGCCCACCGCACCGGGGGCCGGCCGGAGGACCCGACTGTGGCCACGGAACTCGGCAACCACCTCCCCGCCCTCGCGGGTCACCGTGACGTCGTAGATCCCGCTGCGGCCGTACCGGGTGCGTTCGGTGGCCCGGGCGACCAGCAGGTCCCCCTCCCGCGCCGGGCGGACGAAGGTGATCTCGCCGCCGGCGGCGACGGTGGCCGGGCCGTGGCTGTTGCAGGCCAGCGCGAAGGCGGTGTCGGCGAGCAGGAAGACGAACCCGCCGTGGGCGATGCGGTGGCCGTTGACCATGCCGTCGGTGATCCGCATGCGGGCCTCCGCGGCGCCGCCGACGGCGCTGACCAACTCGATACCGAGCCGGTTCGACGCGACGTCGGCGTCGAACATCTCGTGCGCGGCGGTGCGCTGCGGGTCCACCTGGCTCCTGGGTCCGGTCGGCAGGGCGTGCCGCCCTCGGACGGACATCATGACACCCGCCGGCCAGCGGAAAAGCGCCAGCCGGGTCGGATCGACGGCCGCGATCCGACCCGGCCCGATCATCGCTTCGCCATTCTCTCGTACTTGCAAATTGTTGGCAACAACTCTGGACAGGAGACCCGTGCCGTAACTAGCTTGTGCGACATGAGTCCTTACGTCACCGATCCCGCCGCCTGGCAGGAGAGCTGGGACCGGCAGCAGGAGGCGTACCTGCCGGACCGGGAACACCGGTTCGAGGCCATGCTCGACGCGGTCGACGCCGTCCGCGACACCGCGCCGCCCCGCCTGCTCGACCTGGCCGGCGGCACCGGCACCATCTCGCTGCGCGCGCTGCGCCGCTTCCCCGACGCCGAGGTGACCCTGGTCGACCTCGACCCCGCCCTGCTCGCCCTCGCCGCCGCCTCGCTCGGCGACCGGGCCACCATCGTCACCGCCGACCTCGGCCAGCCGGGCTGGTCCGCCGCCCTGCCCCACCGGCGGTACGACGCGGTGCTCACCGCCACCGCCCTGCACTGGCTGCCCGCCGAACGGCTGGCCGCCCTCTACGCCGAGCTACGCGACGTGCTGCGGTCGGGCGGTCTGCTGGTCAACGCCGACCACATGCCCGAGGACACCCTGCCGGAGCTGACCGAGCGGCTGCTGGCCCGGGCGCAGGAGCGCCGGGCGGCCCGTTACGCCGCAGGTGCCGCCCTGTCCTGGTCACAGTGGTGGGACCAGGCGGCGCAGGACCCGGTACTGAACCCGCTCGTGCAGCAGCGCCACGCCATCTACCCGTCGGGGCACAGCCCGGAGTGGACCCCACCGGTCACCTGGCACCTGGGCGCCCTGTCCGACGCCGGCTTCGCCGAGGTGGGCACACTGTGGCGCGGCGGCGCCGACGCCGCCGTCGTCGGCGTCCGCTAACGGCCGGACGACCCACCGGCCGGCCAGCCGGCCGGTGACGGCCGCCGCCGGCTCACCGGCCGGGCGGCGCCGGGTGCCGGTGGTGATGACCGGCGTGGTGATGGTGGTGGTGGCCGTCGACCGGGTCGTCGGGGTGGTCGTGCGGGGTCTGCGGCCGGCCCACCTTGTCGGCGAAGCCCGGCAGCAGCACCCGGTACGCGCAGGTGTCGCAGTTCATCCGGATATCCCCCCGCACCGCCTCGGCGTGCCGCTCGAGCACCAGCTCGGCGAGGGCGTCGCAGTCGCCGATCAGCCCGGCGACCCGTACGTCCAGCTGCGGGTGGGCGGCGGCGAACTCGCCGGCCTGGGCGGCGATCCGATCCGGCAGGACCCCGGCGAACAGGAAGTACGGGGCGACCACGATCCGTCGGGCGCCGAGCCGGCGCAGCCGGTCCAGCACCGCCGGGACCGACGGCTCGGCCAACGAGACGAAGGCCGCTTCCACCCCGGCGTACCCGCGCCCCTCCCAGAACAGCCGGGCGACCTTGGCGACCTCGGCGTTGGCGTCCGGATCGGTGGAGCCCCGGCCGACCAGGGCGACCCAGGTGCCGGACCGGTCGGCGCCGGCGAGCGCCGCCTCGACGCGCTCCTCCAGCACCGCGTGCAGCAGCGGGTGCGGCCCCAGCGGCCGCCCGTAGCGGTAGGTCAGCCCCGGGTGGCGCCGCTGCTCGCGGGCCATCGCGGCGGGGATGTCGCCCTTGCCGTGCCCGGCGGCGGCGAGCACCAGGGGCAGCGCGACCAGCCGCCGGTGTCCCCGGGCGGCGAGCGCACCGACCGCGTCGACGAGCGGCGGCCGGGACAGCTCGATGAAACCCCCCTCGACATCGCCGACAGCGCCGGCGGACCGGCGGCGGACCCGGTCGACCAGCGCGGTGAACTGCGCGACCCCGGCCGCGCTGCGGGTCCCGTGCCCGACGATGACCAGGGCGGTCATGACTTCTCCTCCACGTACAGCAGGGCGTTGAGGGCAGCGGCGGCCACCGCCGAGCCCCCCTTCTCACTCCGGTTGGACACCCCGGGCAGGCCGCTGGCCCGCAGGGCCGCCTTGGCCTCCACCGCGCCGACGAAGCCGACCGGCAGGCCGACCACCAGCGCTGGCCGGGCGTCCAGGGTGAGCAGTTCCGCGAGGGCGGTCGGCGCGCAACCGACCACCCACACCGCGCCGGGACCGACCTGGCGGGCGGCGATCCGGGCCGCTGCCGCGGACCGGGTGATCCCGGCCTCCTGGGCCAGCCGCGCCGCCGCCGGCTCGGCCACCGGACAGACGGTCCGGCGTCCGGTGATGCCGGCGGCCACCATCGCCACGTCGGTGACCACCGGGGCGCCGGCGCGCAGCGCCGCCAGGCCGTCCGCCAGGGCCGCCTCGTCGCAGACCAGGTCGGCCACGTAGTCCAGGTCGGCGCTGGCATGCACCACCCGCTCCACCACCGCCCGACTCAGCGGCGGCAGGTGCGACAGGTCGACCCGGGAGCGCAGGATCCGGTACGACAGCGCCTCGATCGGGTGCACCTCCCGACCTTCCGGCCGGGTGCCGGATCCGGTGTCGGTCATCGAGCTCCTCCGGGTTCCAACGTGGTGGCGCGGATCGCGTCCACCGGGCAGACCTCCAGGCACTCCAGGCAGCCGGTGCACCGGTCGGCCCGGACCGTCAGGCCACCCGGTACGGGGGTGAAGGCGTGGGTCGGACAGGTGAGCAGGCAGGCGCCGCAGCCCTGGCAGGCACCGACCGTCACCGCGGCCGGAGGTCGACCGGCCCGCGCCGGGGTGTTCGCCGTCACGGCTGCCACCGGTACCCACGCGGGGTGACCATCCGGCCGGCGACGATCCGGCTGTGGCTGCTGCCGACCACGACCACGCTGTACATGTCGACCACGGCCGCGTCGAGGGTGGCCAGGGTGGCCAGCTGCACCCGCTCGCCGGGGCGGGACGCGTTGCGCACCACGCCGACCGGGGTCCGCGCCGGCCGATGCGCGGCGAACAGCTCCAACGCGGCCGGCAGTTGCCACTGCCGGGCCCGGCTGCGTGGGTTGTACAGCAGCGTGACCAAATCGGCCTCGGCGGCGGCGCGGACCCGGCCCGCGATGACCTCCCACGGGGTGTGTAGGTCGGAGAGGCTCAGGTAGACGTGGTCGTGGCCCAGCGGCGCGCCGAGCAACGCGGCGGCGGCCAGCGCGGCGGTCACCCCGGGCACCCCGACCACGTCGATCCGCTCGTCGGCGTACTCCAGGGCGGGGCTGGCCATCGCGTACACCCCGGCGTCGCCGGAGCCGACCAGCGCGACCGCCCGCCCGGCCGCGGCCTCGGCCACCGCGGCGCGGGCCCGCTCCTCCTCGGCACCCAGGCCGCTGGCGAGCACCCGGGTGCCGGGGCGCAGCAGGCCACGGACCTGCTCGACATACTGGTCGAGGCCGACGACGACCGAGGCGCGGCGCAGCTCGGCCGAGGCCCGAGGGGTACGCAGGTCGGCCGCGCCCGGCCCGAGCCCGACGATCGCCAGCCGGCCGCGCGGGGCGTGCCGGGCCACGGCGACGGTGGCCATCGCGGTGGCGGTCTTCGGCACCAGCAGCTCCGCCTCGCCACCGATCAGCGCGGCCGCTTCCGCGACGCTGGGGGTGCCGACCGCCGCCCGGACCACCTCGCTGGGGTTCGGCACGTCGATCGCCGCCAGCTCCGCCGCCGGATACGTCACCAGCGGTACGCCCGACGCCTCGGCGGTCGCCACGATGCCCGGCTCGTCCGCCTTGACGTCGGCGCTGGCCAGGTGCCGCAGGCTCGCCGGGCTGAGGCCGGCTCCGGCAAGCACCTCCGCCAGCAGGTCGCGCACCTCCCGTGCCGGCGCGCCCCGGCTCGCCCCGACGCCGGCGACCAGCGACGGCGGTCGCAGCACGGCCGTCCGATCGTCGAGGTCGATTACCCGGTCGCTGACCAGCAGCCGGTACCCGCGCGCATCCGACCCCCCGTCATCGGCGTCGACATCGGTGTGGGCGTCGACGTGGACGTTGGCCGGCAGGGCGGGCAGCGGCCAGGTGGCGTCGGCGATCAGCCGGACCGGCTCGCCGTCGAGGATGGCCCGGGAGACCGCGGCGACCGCCCCCTCGACCGGCCAACCGAGGGTGTCCAGGCCGGGCAGGCCGGTCACGTCGGTGGCGGTGGTGACCACCGGGGTGGCGCCGAGCAGGGCGCCGACCGCGGCGGCCAGCTCGTTCGCGCCGCCGCCGTGCCCGCCGAGCAGCGCGACCGCGTGCCGGGCCGCGTCGTCGACCACCACCACGCCCGGATCGGTGCGCTTGTCGCCGAGCAACGGGCCGAGGATCCGTACCACCGCGCCGGTGGCCAGGAACGCGACCACCTGGTCGCAACGCGCCCACGCGGTGCGCAGCGCGTCGGCGACGGTGTCACCGGCCACCAGGTCGGCCTGCGGCCAGGCGGCCGCGAGCACGGCGGCGTGCCGCCGCCCGGCGGCGGTGGCGGCGACCAGCCCCACCCGGCCGGGCGGGTCGTACGGGGTCCAGGTGTGGTTCACGGGCGCTCCCCGGTGAGGACGACCACCGGGTTGGTGGCCGCGAGTCGGATCGAACCGCCGGGCAGGTCGGCGAGGCGGGCGGCGCTCAACTGGGTCCCTTCGACCGCGTACCCCGCGGTCCGCAGCAGCCCGATCGCGGGGCCGACCCGGTCCAGGGCGGCCAGCGCCACCACCACCCGCTCCGGCCGCCGGTCGGCCACCGCGGCGAGCACGTCGACGCCGCCCCCGCCCACGAAGACCGCGTCCGGCTCCGGCAGCCCGGCCAGCACCGCCGGGGCGGTCCCGGTGACCAGGCGTACGTCCACACCGTGCCGGGCCGCGTTGGCGCCAACCGGGGCGGCGGGATCCCGCTCCACCGCGATGACCGCCGCCCCCAGCAGCGCGCACTCGATGCCGACCGAGCCGCTGCCCGCGCCGACATCCCACACCAGGCGGCCCAGCCGGGGATGCAGCCGCGCCACCACGAGGGCCCGCACCTCGGCTTTGGTGATCATCGAGTCGCGATGGGCGTAGGCCCGCTCGGGCAGCGCCCAGCCTCCCGCCGGCGCGGCGGCGGGCTGGTTGTCGACCCGCATCGCGCTGTCGACCAACGTGGCACTGTCGACCTGCATCGGGCCGCCGGGCCGGGCGAGGCAGAGCACCACGTGCGGGTCGCTCCAGGTCCGGGCCGCGGCGTCGGCAGGGCTGCTCTCGGTGACGCGCTCCCGGTCGGTGCCCAGGTGTTCGGCCACCACCAGCCGGCGTGACCAGCCGGCGAGCCCGCGACCGATCTCGGCGGCCCCCGCACCGGGAGCGGTGAGCACGGCCACCGCCGGCAGTGCCCGGCAGGCGTTGAGCGCCGGACGCAGGTCCCGCCCGTGGGCGCTCACCACGGCGGCACCATCCCAGGGCAACCCGGCACGGGCGAAGGCGGCGGCGACGCTGGACACCGCGGGAAGCACCCGCAGTGCGAGCCCGGCCGCCCGCAGCCGCCGGACGATCCCGAAGAAGCCGGGATCGCCGCTGGCCAGCACCACGACCGGCGTACCGGCGGCAACGGCCGTGGCGAGCCGCGTCAGCGCCGGGGCGAGGGGGCCGAGGACGACGGTCGGGCAGCCGGCCGGCACCGGCACGGCCGCGAGGTGC
>NZ_JBFBAO010000301.1:0-8921 GCF_040682255.1 Micromonospora sp. NPDC051296
GGAAATGGAGCGGATCTTCGGGGTGAGCTACCCGACGATCAAGTCTCGGCTGAACCGGATCGCCGAGCGCCTCGACTTCGTCGACACCGACCCGGCGCCCACCGGCGCCGACGCCGTCGACCGCCTGCGGCGGGGGGAGATCAGCGTCCAGGAGGCGTTGGCCGAGCTGGAGCGGTCCCGATGATCTCGCAGTTGGTGACGTACCGCCAACGTCGTCGCAATGGCCGCTGGTTGCGGCTGCATGTCCCTGTCCTGCCGGTACTGCTGGTGCTGTCACCGCTGCTGCTGCTCGCCGTGCTGGTCGGACTGGTCGCCTGCCTCGTCTTCCGGGTCAGCCCGGTGGGCGCGCTGCGCGGCGTCGGGCGGCTGCTGTGGGCGCTGCCCGGCACCCGGTTCGAGGTTGAGCAGGGCCGAACGGCCGTGCTGGTAAGCGTCAGGTGAGTCAGAACGGGAGAAGCAACATGAACGAGCAGCGCCGCCAGGTCCTGGAGATGCTGGCCGAGGGCAAGATCACCGCGGATGAGGCCGAGCGGTTGATCGACGCCCTCGAACGAGAGCAGCCCGAGTCGCCGCTGGGAGCCGCGCCCCGCCCGAAACCCCGACCCAAGTACCTGCGGGTCGTGGTGAACACGGAGGACGACTTTAGCGGTGACGGGCCAGCCCGGGTCAACGTCCGAGTCCCGCTGCAACTACTGCGCGCCGGGGTCCGGCTCACCAGCCTCATCCCCCCGCAGGCGCTCGCCAAGGTCAACGACGAGCTGACCAGGTCCGGCGTACCGATCGACCTCACCCAGCTCAAGCCGCAACACATCGAGGAACTCATCGAGCACCTCGACGACCTCACCGTCGACGTCGACCAGCCCGACACCAAGGTGCAGGTGTTCTGCGAGTGACACCACCACTTCCGGCCCGGGATGCGACCGGCCGGCCGAGTGGCTTGACGTGCAGCCGGGCGCCGGTCACCGCCGAGGGTGTGGCGAGGCCGCATCGACAACGCGGATCTTTCCCTGGGCGTCGCGCAGCCGGCCGCCGGGCCGCCGGTTACCGACGGCCACCACCTCGGCGAGCATGGACAGCGCGGTCTGGGCGAGGGAGGCCGCGCCGAGGTCCAGGCCCGCCGGGCCGGTGAGCCGGTCGAGGCCCGGTACGCCGGCCAACCGGGCCAGCCGCCGGGCGTGGGTGTCCCGGCTGCCCAGCGCGCCGACGAACCCGGCGGGTCCGGCCAGCGCGGCGCGGATCGCCCGATCGTCGATGCGCGGGTCATGGGTGACCACCAGCACCGCATCGCGGGGGCCCAGCGGGGCGGTTGCCAGCCATTCGTCCGGCCACGCGCAGACCACGTCGTCCGCCGCCGGCACCCGTTCCCGCTGGGCGTACGCCGGGCGCGGGTCGACCACGGCCACCCGGTAGCCGATCGGGACCGCCAGGGCGGCCAGCGCGGCGGCCAGATCCGTCGCACCGACCAGCAGCAGCATCGGGCCGGGTCCAAGTTCCTCGACGAAGTGCTCCGCGCCGCCCGGCAGGCCGTCCCGGTTCGCCGCCGTGCACCACTGGAACGGCGGGCGGAGTTCGATGCCCAACGCCAGCGGGCGGCGGGTGGCCAGCGCCGCGCCGATGGCCGCGTACACCGGGCCGGCCGGCGCGGGGCAGATCAGCACGCCCAGCTCGCCGGTGCAGGCCGGGGCGGGTTCCCAGGGCATCAGGTCCGCGCCGGGGCTGATCGCGGTGAGCCGGGGGCGGGCCCCGTCGAGCACCGAGCGGGCCTCGTCGAGCAGGGTGCCCTCCACGCAGCCGCCGGAGACCGACCCGGTCCAGCCGCCGTCCGAGGCCACCGCCATGGTGGCGCCCAGCGGCCGGGAGCCCGGACCGGCGCGGCGGACCAGCCGGGCCAGCACGACGCGTTGCCCGGCGCCGTGCCGCTGCTCGACGAACGGCCACACCTCCGCCAACATCTGCCGACACCCTCCCACCGCGAGCCGCTTGCGTACCTTTTTATAGCTTTTAGACAGGTTGGGCCGTGCGGATCCGTTTAATGCCGATAACTTGGTCGGCAACCCACGACCGTCAGGGGCTGGACATCATGGATACCGAGATCACGCTGCGGGTGGACGGAGCCGACCACCGGCTCACCGTCGACACCCGGACCACCCTGCTCGACGCGCTGCGCGAACGGCTGGGCAACACCAGCCCGAAGAAGGGCTGCGACCACGGCCAGTGCGGTGCCTGCACGGTGCTGCTCGACGGGCGACGGGCCAACAGCTGCCTCGCGCTGGCGGTGGCGCATGACGGCGCCGAGATCGTCACCGCCGCCGGGCTGGCGACCGACGGTGAACTGCACCCCATGCAGCGCAGCTTCATCGAGCACGACGCCTTCCAGTGCGGCTACTGCACCCCCGGGCAGATCGTCTCCGCGGTCGCCATGCTCGGGGAGGCCGCGACGGGCTGGCCCAGCGCGGTGACGTTCAGCCCGCCGGACGGCACGGCCGGCGAGCCCGACACCGGCCCGGTCGACCTGGCCGCCGACCCCGACGAGATCCGCGAACGGATGAGCGGCAACCTGTGCCGCTGCGCCGCGTACGCGAACATGATCCCCGCTATCCAGGAGGTGGCCCGGTCATGAGGCCGTTCCGGTACGAACGCGCCACCGACCCGGCCGGCGCGGTCGCCCTGCTCGCCCGCTCGCCGCAGGCGGCGTACCTCGGCGGCGGCACCAACCTGGTCGACCTGATGAAGCTCGACGTGGCCCGACCCGATCTGCTGGTCGACGTCCGGGAGGTGACCTCCCGCGCGATCGAGGAGCTGCCCGACGGCGGCGTACGCATCGGGGCCGGCGTGTCCAACAGCGACCTGGCCGCCGATCCGCTGATCCGACGCCGCTACCCGGTGGTCGCCCAGGCCGTCCTGGCCGGCGCCTCCACCCAGTTGCGCAACCTTGCCACCGTCGGCGGCAACCTGCTGCAACGCACCCGGTGCGTGTACTTCCAGGACATCAGCACCGCCTGTAACAAGCGGGATCCCGGCTCCGGCTGCTCGGCGATCGAGGGGCACAACCGGGACCTGGCCGTCCTCGGCACCTCACCAGAGTGCATCGCCACCAACCCGTCCGACCTGGCCGTCGCGCTGGCCGCGATGGACGCGACGGTGCAGACCCTCGGCCCGGACGGCAGCCGGGCCGTCCCGCTGACCGAGCTGCACCGGCTGCCCGGATCCGAGCCCCAGCACGACAACGTGCTCACCCACGGCGAGCTGATCACCGCCGTCGACCTGCCACCGCTGGCCTTCGCCGCCCGCTCGTACTACCGCAAGATCCGTGACCGGGCCTCGTACGCGTTCGCGCTGGTGTCGGTCGCCGCCGCGATCGACCTGGCCGACGGGCAGGTGCGCGACGTCCGGATCGCGCTCGGCGGCGTGGCGCACAAGCCGTGGCGGGCGACCCGGGCCGAGGACCTGCTGCGCGGCGGGCCGGCCACCGAGGAGCGGCTCCGCCGGGCCGCCGAGGCCGAACTCGCCGACGCCCAGCCCCAGTCGGACAACGCCTTCAAGATCCCGCTGGCCCGCAACGCCATCGTCCGTACCGTGCTGGACCTGGTCGAGGCGGCGCGATGAGCGCCGTCACCCCACGCGCCATGGGTCAGCCGCTCAGCCGATTCGAGGGAGCGGACAAGGTACGCGGACTGGCGCCGTACGCCTTCGAACACCCGGTACCGCACCCGGCCTACCTGTCCGCCGTGCGCAGCACCGTCGCCACCGGAGAGATCATCGGCATCGACTGTAGCCAGGCCAGCGCCCAGCCGGGCGTGCTCGCGGTGTTGACCCACCTGAACGCGCCACGACTCGGCACCGACGAGGGTGAACTGCGCATCCTGCAGTCCGGCGAGGTCGCCTTCCGCGGCCAGTTCGTCGGCGGCGTGATCGCCGAGACCTCGGAGATCGCCCGGTACGCCGCCGGCCTGGTCCGGGTCGACTACCGGGAACGGCCCCACGACGTCGACCTGGAGTCCAGCCGCGAGCGGGGGCAGCTGCGCGTACCGCAGCAGATCCTGCCGCTGTTCCCGATGGACACCGACAAGGGCGACGTGGACGCCGCGCTCGCCTCGGCGGCCGTCCAGGTGGACCGCACCTACCGCACCCCCTGGTACAACCACAACCCGCTGGAGCCACACACCACCATCGCCTGCTGGAGCTCAGACGGGCTCACCCTGCACGTGTCCACCCAGTACCCGGGAGGGGTGCAGAGCACCGTCGCCACCGCGTTCCGGCTCGAACCGCACCGGATCCGGGTGCTCTCGCCACACGTCGGCGGCGCGTTCGGGTCGAAGATCCCCCGCCACTCCGACCTCATCCTCGCCGTGATGGCCGCCCAACTCGTCCCGGACCGGCCGGTGCGCTTCGCGGTCACCCGGCACCAGATGTTCGCCCAGACCGGCTACCGGTCACCGACCACGCAGCGGGTACGCCTCGGCGCCGACGCCGACGGACGGCTGACCGCGGTCGCCCACGAGTCGATCGAGCAGACCTCCCGGCTCAAGGAGTTCGCCGAACACGCCACCCGGGCCACCCCGACCATGTACGCCACGCCCCACCTCCGGACCCGGCAGCAACTGGCCGCACTGGACCTGCCAACCCCCGCGATCATGCGGGCCCCGGGGGAGTCGGTCGGCATGTTCGCCCTCGAATCGGCGATGGACGAACTCGCCGTCGCGGGCGGCCTGGACCCGGTGGAGCTGCGCGTCCGCAACGAGCCGGACAGCCACCCGCTGGACGGGCTGCCGTTCTCCAGCCGCAGCCTGGCGGCCTGCCTGCGCGAGGGGGCACGCCGGTTCGGCTGGGAGCCGCGGGACCCCACGCCCCGGGCGCGCCGCCACGACGGCTGGCTGGTGGGCACGGGGGTAGCGTCGGCGACCTATCCGACCCTGCGGCTGCCCGGCTCGAAGGTCACCATCCGGGTCACGCCCGACGGCCGGCACACCGTGCTGATGGCCGCGGTGGACATCGGCACCGGCACCCGCACCGCGCTGACCCAGGTCGCCGCCGACGCGTTGCGGGTCGACGTCGCGCAGGTCGACTTGCGCCTCGGCGACACGGCGTACCCGCCGGCGGCGCAGGAGGGCGGGTCGGCGGGAATCACCAGTTGGGGCGCCACCATCTGCGAGGGGGCCGACGAGCTACGCCGGCGGCTGGCCGCCGACCACGGCGGTACGGTGCCCGCCGAGGGCCTGGAGGTCACCGCCGACATGCCGGAGAATCCCCACCTCAAGCAGTACGCGATGCACGCCTTCGGCGCGCAGTTCGCCGAGGTACGGGTGCACGAGGAGACCGGCGAGATCCGGGTGCCCCGCCAACTCGGGGTGTACGCGGTCGGCCGGGTGGTCAACCCGAAGACCGCCCACTCGCAGCTCATCGGCGGCATGACCATGGGCCTGTCCATGGCGCTGCACGAGGCGAGCATCCTGGACCCGCGCTACGGGCACGTGGTCAACCACGACCTGGCCACGTACCACGTCAGCAGCAACGCCGACGTCGGGACCGTCGAGGCGTACTGGATCGAGGAGGACGATCCCTACGTCAACCCGATGGGCACCAAGGGCGTCGGCGAGATCGGCATCGTCGGCGCCGCCGCCGCCATCGCCAACGCCGTGCACCACGCCACCGGCGTACGCATCCGCGAGCTGCCCATCACCCTGGACAAACTGCTCCCGTACGAGTGATCCACAAGACTTGGATGGTGCTGCGGACGTTAGCAACAGCCCTCAGTGGCACGGGACGAGTCTGCCCGCGCCAGTTCACCGACCACCAGTCCGTCATGATCGGCGGCCGCGCCTTACCTGGTCCGGGATCTTGGTATGGAACTGCCCTTGTAGGGGCGGTTTCGTACCAAGATTCTTGGCTGTCCATGAGGGCGAGCGGCGGCAGCGTGGGGGCGACGGGCGGGTGGGGTGGGGTGGGGTGGAGGCAGGGCGGGATGGGGGCAGGGTGGGGCAGGGCTGGGATGGGGGCAGGGTGGGGCAGGGCTGGGATGGGGGCAGGGTGGGGCAGGGCGGGGAGGTTGTCCTCGACCAAGACCCGCCTCGCCTCCGCCGCCCTACTGCCGGTCGCTCCAACTTCTCCGATTCACTTGATCGGATGGTGGCACGTCGGGCGGTGCCGCCACCCGATCAGCTAGTGCCTCGTCTTGAACGTTGATCGGGTAATCCGTGCGTGTTGGGGATCCGTCGGGTCATCTGATGGAGTCGCGGGTGGGGCCGAATCGTTTCTCGGCGCTCGGCGCTCGGCGCTCGGCGCTCGGCGCTCGGCGCTCGTGCTGGCGTGGTGGCGTCGCCGCTGGGGCGCCGGTGGGGGCGTGGCTTGGTTAGGCACCCGGCCTGCTGCTGGTCGGCGTGGGTGTGCTTCCCGCATGGCGGGACGTCGGCGCGAGATCTTGGACAGTTCCCGTTATGTGATAACGGGAACTGTCCAAGATCTCGTGTGGACGGCGCCCAGTTTTACCCCATCAAAGGTTGCGCGACGAGGCACTCGGCCTCGGGATCAGGCCGGGGTGAAGTCGAACTCGCCGTCCTTGACGCCGCCGACGAAGGCTGTCCACTCCTCAGCGGTGTAGACGATCGTCGCGGCGTCGCGAGCCTTGCTGTGCCGGACAGCAACTCGGCCCGACCCGTCGAGCAGCGGCCCAGCCTCGACGCAGCTACCGCCGTTGCTGTTGCTCTTGGTACTGATATGCCAGGCCACCGCTGGCCACTCTTGGCTCATGACAGATCCTCCGCGATCCTTGCGATCAACTTCGCCGACTCACGCGGGTCGAGTGCGGCCTCTCGGAGCCGATCGTACGCAACGGCATAGCGCTTTGACTTGGGCGATTCCATGAAGCGGCGCCCTCCTAGCATCTCGGCGTAAGCCACCTCCGGGTAAGGCCTAGGCATGTTGAACACCACGAAGGAGCCGTCCAATCCAGGGTGCAGGCCCACACCGGCCGGCAGGATTCGAACGTCTATGTTCGATCTCAACAGCAGCTCACCGAGGTGTCTGAGCTGACCGAGCATCAAGGTAGGAGCACCTACCGGACGGCGTAACACGCTCTCGTCGATGACGGCCGCGACGCGGAGTCCCGAGTCATGACCGAGCACCCGCTGACGGTCCAGCCGCAACTGCAACCACTTGCCCACCGAGTAGTCGGTCGCCTTCTTGCCCTCGGCGTTACGGATCACCGCCTCCGCGTAGTCGCGCGTCTGCATCAAACCCGGCATGAGCATTGCGTCCCACGAGCAGATCTGCTCCGCTCGGCTCTCCAGCCATGGAAAATCGATGAAGGATGCGTCCACCAGCTCGTCGTAGTCGTCGTCCCACCGATCCGTACGCCATGCGTCCTCGGCAAGTTGGATGAAGCGGTTCCGCTCCCGCCCGTCGTGCTCGCCGTAGAGATCGAGGAGGGACACCACAACCCCACGGCGGAACGGCCACTCGGCGCGTTCCCACCGTGCGATCGAGGAAAAGTCTCGTTCCAGGAACTCTGCTGCCTGCTTCAGAGTGAAGCCACGCTCCTCGCGTAGCTGCCTCATCTGCTGCCCCAGCCACTGAGCACGCAGCGTGTGCACAAAGGATTCGCGTTTGACGGGCATGATCCCCTCTTTCCGAGCCATCTCTGAATGAGATCCGTTGGGGTTGGTTGCACCAATGCCGAGACCACTGGAAACGTGGTTTTCGGGTGAGGGTGATCACCGACCCCCGGGGACGCCCGGTGCAAGCACGATGACCGCGGCTGGGCCAACAGCCGAGAAGGTGACGAGAGACGGCCTCGCGTATGGCAGACGCATACCGGCTCTCGTCGGGTCTCAACATGGAGCCACGTCACGGCGCATATCGGCTCCGACCGACTTGACGAATACCTATCACGGAAAGGCGGGTCGCCGCGACCCTGCCTGGCCGGGAAACTGCGCCATCCACCGGCAGCCCGGTGGCCGTACCCGCCGAATGAGGCTGCGGTCGCCGGGCGGGGCGGTCCTGCCCGAAATTCCCCCTTCGCCGCAGGGCCGCCCCTTCCAACCAACGGAGGCAACCAATGAACCGAGGAACGGTCTACGGCGGGGCTCCGCCCCGGCTGCACCCGCACAACGTCCGCGAGCGGCAGTTCTCCACCGTGGGTTTCCGTCGGCGCGGCCTCGACCCGCACGAGGTACGGCGCTTCCTGCACCGCGTCGCGCTGGAACTCGCCACCCTGCAACAGGACGTGGCCCGGCTCAACGACGAGAACATCCGCATCAAGCGGGCCCTGCGCGACTGGCAGAGCGCCCAGACGCAGCGGCGGATGTCGTGAGCCCGCAGGCCCGACACGTGATCCACCTGCCGGTTACGGTCGCCGACCTGGCCGGGGCGCTTCGCTTCGCGTACACGCTGACCCGCTCACTGGCCCTGATACCAAGCATCGAGGCAGCCGGCGTCACCGTCTCCGCCGAGGACGCCCAGCACGTACGCCACTGGGTCTTCTGCGATCGAACCATGCCGGACCGGCGTCGGTGCGCCCGCCGGGCCGACCACGACGGCCCGTGCTCCCCCACATTCCCGCGATAGGTGAGGACCCGGTGGGGTGTCGGCGCACAAGTCCGAGTACAGACGTCGATGCGACTGCAACTGCACATGCGCCGAGCCCGGCCCTTGTACCCGGCGACTGGCCCCTCGACCTGGCGGCGATCCAACTCGGTGACGTTGCGTGGCGCGCCCTCAGCCCAGCCGTGTCCTCGGCATCCGTAGCCGATGTGCGGAGTCGGTCGAGCACGACGACGGCGATCGGGGCGGTCTCGCGCAGCCTTGATCGGGTAAACCGGGCACCGTCCACGCGAGATCTGACCGGTAAATGACCTGTACTGCGACGGGTTTTGGGCAGGCGGGGTTGGCCCGGTGTCGGTCGGTCGGCCGGGTTCGGGGTGTGG
>NZ_JBFBAO010000302.1:0-8903 GCF_040682255.1 Micromonospora sp. NPDC051296
GTGGCGGCCAGGCCGTCCAGTCCGGGCATCCGGATGTCCATGAGGACGACGTCCGGCCGGACGGGGCCCCTGGGTTCACAGCCGACGGCCGGGTGCGAGCCGGGTGGGATCGCCACTGAGCCGGCCGGCACCGGCCACCGACTCACCGTCATTGGCCCGTACGCCCGCCTTGCTGGCCGTGCCGCCGAGCCGAACGATCATGGCGTCGGCGTCCCGCACCAGCACGTCGCGGATCTCCGCCTCGATCACCAGCTTGGCGTCGGTGGCGACGCTGCGGAACTTGATCAGCTCCTGGATCGCCTTGTCGTCCTTGCCGCTGGCCTCCGCCTTGCGGGCGTTGGAGAGCGGGCTCGACAGCTGGTTGTAGACGCTGTTCGAGAGCCGCCCCGTCGCCTTGAACCGGTCCAGCAGGTTCTGCATGTCCCGGAACGAGGTGGTGACGAAGAACCGGATCGACGTGGTGGTGGCGTTGCCCGCCTTGTCGGTCGCGGTCACGGTCAGCTCGTGCAGGCCCAGCGGCAGCTCGTACATCGCCTGGAGCGTGCCGTTGGCGTACGGCCGGCCGTTGAGCTGGCCGACCACGCCCGCGATGCCCGAGGTCGGGTCGACCGCCTGCCAGGACACCCGGACGTCCTGGCTGTCGCCGTAGAGCTGGCCGTCGGCGATCCCCGAGACCAACAGGGTCGGCTTCGTGCCGTCGATCCGCACCACCGCAGACTTCAGCGTCTCGGCGTTGCCCGCGGTGTCGGTGGCCCGGTAGAGCAGCTCGTGGGCCCCGTCACCGCTGATCTCGATCGGTGCGGTGTACGGCGTCCAGGCGCCGCCGTCCAGCGCCCACTCCAGCAGCTTCACCCCGGAGCCGGCGTCGGTCGAGGTGAGCACCACCGGAACGGTGCCGTCGTGCCAGCCCTCGTCGTTCGCCGGGGCGAACGCCGCGGTGCTGACCGGTGCGGTGGCGTCGATCTTGACGGTGACCGTCTTCGTCGCCTCCACGTTGCCGGCCTCGTCGACCGAACGGAACCGCAGCTCGTGCGAGCCGTCCCCGGTCACCTGCACCGGTCCGGCGTAGGCGGTCCAGGTGGTGGCCCCGCCGAGCTGGTACTCGGTGCGGGCCACCCCGCTGCCGCCATCCTCATCGGTGGCGGACAGCGTGACGGTGACCGGTCCGGTGTGCCAGCCCTCGACCGGCGTGCCGGACACCTGAGCGGTGGTCACCGGGGCGGTGTCGTCGACCGTGGCGGTGGAGAGCCGGAAGTAGTCGAACGACGCCGCCTTCGACGCGGTCTGGTTGGCACCCAGGGTGAACAGGCCCACCTTCGGGGTCGCCCCGACCGCCGCGTTGGTCAGCGCCGGCAGCGCCGTCCAGGTCGTGCCGTCCGCCGAGTACGACGCGGTGTAGGTGTTGCCGCTGCGGGCCAGCCGCAGGTGCCACACCGCCGTGGTCAGGTTCCCCGCCTGCGGCTGCGGGTCCTGCACCGCCCCGCCGATCTCGCTGCGGAACTCGATCCGCCGCGCCACCGGCTGGCCGGGCTGGTTGTCCACGATGTAGTCGAACTTCAGGTAGTTGTCGTCGTCCGCGTACACGATCAACCCGGCCTGCTGGTACTGCTCGTTCAGCAGGCTGCCGTCGACCTTCGTCTCCAGGGTCCAGTCGCCGCTCGGCGCGGTCTGCAGGATGAAGTTCGTCGGCCCGGAGTTGCCGGTGCCGTAGATGTCACCGTTCGGCACGTCGATCCGCAGCGACCCGCCGGTCACCCGGTAGGCGGTCGGGTCCTCCCGGACGATCGCGTTCCACCGGCACTTGTCCAGCGAGTCACCGGTGAACTCGTCCGACGGGTTCACCGGCTCGGCCGGGATGTCCGGCGTGAACTGGAACCAGTCGAAGGCCGCGTCCACCACCGGGGCGGTGGTGCCGCCGTTGAGCGCGAAGAGACCGACCTGCGGGTTGCTGATCCCGGCGAGCGCCGCTGCCCGACCGACCGGGGTGAAGGTCTGCCCGTCGGCGGAGAACGCCGCGGTCAGGTTCGTCCCGTCGCTCATCAGCCGCAGGTAGATGGTGTCACCGGCCGGCGCGGCGGTGCTGTCGCCCGCCTCGTTGCGGGGGGTTCCCGCGGTCTCCCGGATGAACTCCACCCGCCGGCTGCCGGCGTGCAGCAGACCCACCTTGGCGTAGTTGTCGTCGTCGCCGTATATGAGCAGGCCGGCCTGCTGGTAGTCGGCGGTGGTCGGCAGGGTCACCTTCGTGGTGGCCTGCCAGGCCCCGCTCGGTGCGGGTTGCAGCACCAGGTTGGTCGCGTCGTTGCGGCCGCCGTACAGGTCACCCACCGAGGTGGGCAGGCGCAGCGCACCCCCGGTGACCGAGTACGACTGGTTCTCCCGGACGATCGTCTGCCATCGCTCACGGTTCAGCGAGCTGCCGAGGAAGTCGTCCGAGCGGGCCCCGAAGCAGGAGGTGTTCGGCGCGTCCACCTTCACCTGGACGGTGGCGTACGCCTTCGCGCCCCGGCTGTCGGTCACCGTCAGGGTGGCGGTGAAGGTACCCGGGACGGTGTACGTGTGGTCGGCGTTCAGCGTGTTCGCCGTACCGCCGTCACCGAAGTCCCAGGCGTACGTGAACGGGGTGTCGTCCTCGGCGTCGGTGGCCGTACCCGAGAAGGCCACCGTGACCGGCGCGGTGCCGGTGGTCGGGGTGGCCGTCGCGGTCACCACCGGTGGCGCGTTGTCGGTGACGCCCTTGCCGAGGAAGTCCATCCAGTTGACGTTGAACAGGCTGTCGGCTCCGCCGGCGGGGTCCCGGGCCACGAAGTACAGCGTCCCGCGGGCGTCGACGTTCGCCGGCACCTGCGCGGTGACGTCGGTGTACGTCTGCCACGCCCCGGTGCCAGGCACGTTGACCGAAGTGAGCAGCGGACCGTCGGCGGCACCGGCCCGGACCTCCAGCCGGCCGCCGGAGGTGGCGGAGGCGACCCGGAACCGGATCGCGTCGATCCCGGTCAGGCTGGCCGGGTCGACCGACCACCAGTCGCCGTCCTCGATCCAACCGATGTTCTGGCCGCCGCCGGCGGTGTCCCCGGTGGCCTCCTTGCCCACCCCCGGGTCGCCGCCGCCGGTGCTGCCGGCCACCCGGCCGGTGGCCGAGTAGTACTCGGCCTCCTTCCGCTTGGGCTGCAGGATCTCCAGCACGCGTCCGGTGAGCGGCTCGGCGCCGCCGACCCCGCCCTTGTCGGTGTAGGTCGCCTCCAGCACGGTGAAGACGTTCGCCTCCGCACCGTGCCCGGCGGCGAGCTGGGTCTGCACCACGCCGGTGCAACCGGTGTGCTGCTCCAGCGGGTGGGCGTGTTCGTCGTGGCCGAGGAGCACCTGGAGCTGCACCCGGTCGCAGTCGATCTCCCCGTCCTCCGGGTCGGTCACCTTGATCGTGTACTTGACCTGGTCACCCCAGTTGAAGAAGCCACCGTCCGGCGGGAACTCGATGGAGACGGTCGGCGCGGTGTTGCCGACAGTGACCCGGACGTTGGCCACCGCGGTCCGCCCCTTGGGGTTGGTCACGGTGAGCTGGGCGTTGTAGTTGCCCGCCTCGGCGTAGGTGTGCACCGGGCTGGCCTCGGTGGAACTCTGCCCGTCACCGAACGTCCAGGCGTAGGTCAGGGTGCCGCCGTCGGGGTCGCGGGATCCGGTGCTGGAGAACTGCACGGTGAGCGGCGCCGGCCCGGAGGTCGGTTCGGCGCTGGCCACCGCGATCGGCGCCCGGTCACCGGCGATGTAGTCGATCCGGTAGACGCCGGAGTTGTCGTTGTTGCCGCCGAAACCGCTGCCCCACTCGATCAGGTACAGCGCGCCGTCCGGGCCGAACTCGAAGTCCATCGGCCGGATGAACGTCATGTCTGCCAGCAGGCGGTTGATGTCCACCAGGGACTTGCCGTCCCGGGTGACCTGCATGGTGTACATCCTCGACTGGTTCCACTCGCCGAACATGGCCTTGCCGTCGTAGTACGCCGGCCACTTGCGGTCCGAGTTGAGGTCGGCGTCGTACCGGTAGACCGGGCCGCCCATCGGCGCGCCGCCGCCACCGATCTCCGGGAAGAGCGGGTTGACGGCATAGCCGTAGTCGACGGTGGCCGGGATGGCCGGTGGCAGGTTGGTCAGACCGGTGTTGTTGGGCGAGTCGTTCACCGGCGCGTTGCAGTCGAACTTCGGGCCGGAAGGACCGGAGGGGAACTGGTAGTCGTTGTACGCCCGGTTCGCCCCGGTGCAGTACGGCCAGCCGAAGTTGCCGGGCCGGTCGACGATGTTCCACTCCACCAGGCCCTCCGGGCCCCGGTTCGGGTTGGCCGAGCCGGCGTCCGGCCCGTAGTCGGCCACGTAGAGCACGTCGGTGGCCGGGTCGATGCCCATCCGGAACGGGTTACGGAAGCCCATCGCGTAGATCTCGGGACGGGTCTTCTCGGTGCCCGGCGGGAAGAGGTTGCCCTGCGGGATGGTGTACGTCCCGTCGTCTTCCGGGTGGATCCGGATCACCTTGCCGCGCAGGTCGTTGGTGTTGCCGGAGGTGCCCTGTGCGTCGTAGTCCTGCCGCCCCGGCCGCTCGTCGATCGGGGTGAACGCATCGGACTCGAACGGGTTGGTGTTGTCCCCGGTGGCCAGGTAGAGGTTGCCGGCCGAGTCGAAGGCCATCGTGCCGCCCGCGTGGCAGCAGGTTCTGCGCTGCGTGTCGACCTGGATGACGACCTTCTCGCTGGCCTTGTCGATGGTGTCACCGGTGACGGTGAACCGGGACAGGTGGTTGCGCGGGCCGCCGGTGACCGGGGCGTAGTAGAGGTAGACCCAGCCGTTGCTGGCGAAGTCCGGGTCGAGGCGGATGCCGATCAGGCCGTCCTCGTTGCCGGTGAAGACGTCGAGCTGAACGGCGGTGACCGTGTTACCGGTGTCCGGCTTGACGATCTGCACCCGGCCGTCGCGCTCGATGTAGAAGACCCGGCCGTCGGCGGCGATGTCCAGCTCCATCGGGTTGCTGGTGTTGCTGTCCAGCGTCACCTTCTCGAAGCTCGCGGTCAGCGAGGCACCGCAGTCGGCGCCCTCCACCCCGGCCGCGGTCCGGATGCCACCGAGCAGGTGGGTGAGGAACTCCGGCTCGGCGAACGACTCGTTGGTGTGGCCACCACCGGTGTACCAGGCCCGGCCGCCGTCGTAGTCCTGGCACCAGGCGATCGGGTGGTCGTGCCCCATCGCGCCGGCACCGGGGGAGTAGCTCCGCTCGTCGAGGGTGGCCAGCACGTGCACGTCGCCACGCGGGTTGGTCTGGAAGTTGTACCACTCGTCGTACCGGGACCAGCGCTCCGGCAGGTGGGCGGTGGACGGGTGGGCGGGATCCTCCACCTTGATCGTGGCCTGCTGGTTGGCCGGGTGGCCGGAGAAGTACGCGCCCACCAGACCGCCGTACCAGGACCAGCTGTACTCGGTGTCGGAAGCGGCGTGGATGCCGGCGTAGCCGCCGCCGGCCTGGATGTAGCGCTCGAACGCTGCCTGCTGCTCGGGGTTGAGGACGTCACCGGTGGTGGAGAGCCAGATGACCGCCTGGTAGCGGGCGAGGTTGTCGTCGGTGAAGGCACCGCCGTCCTCGGTGGCGTCGACGGTGAAGCCGTGCGTCGCGCCGAGCTGCTGGATGGCCGCGATGCCGACGGGGATGGAGCCGTGCCGGAAGCCGGCGGTCTTGGAGAAGACCAGGACTGAGAACGGGTCGGCGGCGGCGTTCGGGGCGGGGGCCGCCGCGGGCGCGGGCTGCGCGACGGGTGCGGTCTGGGTGGTGGGGGCGGCCTGCGCGGGGGTGCCGACGAGCGTGGTCGCGGCGAGGCCGAGGGCGATGAGGGTGGCGGTCACGGGTACGCGGGCACGGCGTGGTCGGGACACTCCGGTCTCCTTTGTCCTTACTGGACAGGGGTCGCGGGGGCCGGCTCGCCGAAGACCGTCCCAGATGGGGCCGGGCGGAACGCCTTGCCGGGGCGTTCGTTGCGGCATTATGTCGAATCGCTGAACAAATTAATTCCGCTGAATCGGTTCATGGCAAGGCTTCGATTGGTAACGTTTTGGCAACGGCGGGTGAGATTCCTATCAGGACTGCGCAAAGCGCCCACACCTTCCATGAAGGGGGATCTGCTCAACCCGTCCGCTGTCGCCCTGGCGGCGGAGAGCGCGCCTTGGCAGGCCGGCGGATCTGTCGTACGGTGACACCCAAGTGACCCACGGGAGCCCGGTTGACCGGGCTGAGAGGGGGGCTGTGAGCCCCCGACCGTCGAACCTGATCCGGGTAATGCCGGCGCAGGGAGGAGTGTTGCCGTGCCATCCCTGGGGCGACTGCATCTGATCACCGACACCCGGCCCGGGCGGGACCCGCTCGCCGTGCTCCGGGCCGTACTGCCGATGGCCCCTGGCGAGCTGGTGGTGCAGGTCCGGGTCGAGGACACCGCGACCGACCGGGAGGCGTACGACCTGGCCCGGCGGGTGGTCGCGCTCTGCACGCCGTACGCGGTGACCTGCCTGGTCAACGACCGGCTGCACGTGGCGCTGGCGGCGGGCGCGGCCGGCGGCCACGTCGGCGCCGACGACCTGCCGGTCGGGGCGGCCCGACGGGTGCTCGGCCCGGCCGCCGTGCTGGGTGCCACCGCCCGGAAGCCGGGGTCGGCCGTCGAGGCGGTCACCGCCGGGGCGAGCTATCTGGGCGTGGGCCCCTGCCACGCCACCACCACCAAGGACGGGCTGCCCCCGGCGATCGGGGTGCCCGGCATCCGGGCGGTGGCCGAGGCGGTCGCCGTGCCGGTGATCGCCATCGGGGGAGTGACGGCGGCCGACGTGCCCGCGTTGCGGGCCGCCGGCGCGTACGGAGTGGCGGTGGTCGGCGCGCTGTCCGCAGCCGCCGACCCGGCCCGCGCCGCCGCCGAGCTGATCGGGGCGCTGACGTGTTAAGCGGGGGCCCCTCCTCTACCGGAGGCGTTAACAAGGGGCCCTTCCTTGCACCGGATGTGGCGGTGGTGGGGGCGGGGCCGATCGGGTTGGCGATCGCGTGGCGGTGTGCGGCCCGTGGGCTGCGGGTCGTGGTGCACGATCCCGCTCCCGGGTCGGGTGCTTCCCAGGTCGCGGCGGGGATGCTCGCGCCGGTGGCCGAGGCGTACTTCGGTGAGCGGGAGCTGACCGGTCTGCTCACCGAATCAGCCGCGCGCTGGCCGGGGTTCGCCGCCGAGCTGGCCGAGGCGGCCGGCGCCGACATCGGGTACCGGACCGAGGGCACGCTGGTGGTCGGGCTCACCGCCGACGACCTGGCCGAGGCGCGGCGGCTGTGGGCGTACCAGCAGGGGCTGGGGCTGCCGGTGACGCCGCTGCGCCCCTCGCAGCTGCGGGACCGCGAGCCGGCGCTGGCGCTGCGGGTGCGGGGCGGGGCGCTCGCCGCCACCGACCACCAGGTCGACCCGCGCGGGCTGGTGCCGGCGCTGCGGGTGGCCGCCGAGCGGGCCGGCGCGGTGCTGGTCGCCGAGCCGGTGCGCCGGCTGTCCGACGTGACGGCCGGGGTGACCGTGGTCGCCGCCGGGTGTGGGGCCGCCGCCCTCACCGGGTTGCCGGTCCGTCCGGTGAAGGGCCAGGTGCTCCGGCTGCGCGCGCCCGACGGCGGCCCGCCGGGCTTCCGGCACGTGATCCGGGGGTACGCCGACGGCGAGCATGTCTACCTGGTCCCGCGAAACAGCGGTGAGGTGGTGGTCGGCGCGACGGTCGAGGAGCGCTCCGACCTGGCGGTGACCGCCGGGGCGGTGCTGCGGCTGCTGCGTGCCGCGGTAGACCTGGTGCCCGAGCTGGCCGAGTACGACCTGGTGGAGACCGTGGCCGGGCGGCGGCCGGGTACGCCGGACAACGCCCCGATCCTGGGGCCGCTGCCCGGTCGGCCGGACGTGCTGGCCGCCACCGGCCATCACCGGCACGGGATCGTGCTGACCCCGGTCACCGCGGATCTGATCGCCGACCTGATCACCGGAAACGCCCCCGACCCGCTGCTCACCCCCTTCCGCCCGGACCGCTTCGTCACCGCTCCCGGTTCCGGGGCGGGCGTTGGCGTCGGGTCGGGCGGGGGCTCCGGGCCGGTCACATCCGGCCTGCCCGCCAGGTCCGAGCAGTGGACGGAGGACGCCTGATGGAGTTGACGGTGAACGGTGCCGGGCGCAGTGCGCCGGACGGGGTCACGGTCGCCGACCTGGTCCGGGAGGTCACCCCGCACCAGCGCGGCGTGGCGGTGGCGGTGAACGGCGAGGTGGTGCCGCGCACCGGCTGGCCGACGACGGTGTTGCGTGGCGGCGACCGGGTCGAGGTGCTCAGCGCCGCCCAGGGCGGGTGAGCCCGATGGGCATCGAGTCGACAGGCTTCGAGCTGGGTGGTGTGCGGTTCGGCTCCCGGCTGATCCTCGGCACCGGTGGGGCGGCCAACCTGCACGTGCTGGAGCAGGCGATCCAGGCATCCGGCACCGGGCTGGTCACGCTGGCGCTGCGCCGGGTGGACACCGTCCCGGACCGCGCGGGCGGTCTGCTGGACCTGCTCGACCGGTGCGGCGTACGGCTGCTGCCGAACACGGCCGGCTGCTACACGGCCGGCGAGGCGGTGAAGGTGGCGCGGCTGGCCCGGGACGCGTTCGACACCGACTGGGTCAAGCTGGAGGTGATCGGCGACGAGCGGACCCTGCTGCCCGACGGGGTGGAGCTGCTGCGCGCCGCCGAGGAGCTGGTGGGCGACGGGTTCACCGTGCTGCCGTACACCTCGGACGATCCGGTGCTGGCCCGCCGTCTCGCCGACGTGGGCTGTGCGGCGGTGATGCCGGCCGGCGCGCCGATCGGGTCGGGTCTGGGGATCAACAACCCGCACCACATCCG
>NZ_JBFBAO010000303.1:0-8881 GCF_040682255.1 Micromonospora sp. NPDC051296
CCCGGCCCGTCACCAGGCCACCGGTCGGTGCGATGACCAGCTCGTTCTTGTCCTGCTTATGTTCCGCCGGAGCACCGTCTACGGTCACCGCGCTCACCGTCAGGTGGGCCAGGTCGAGGTTGAACGACGACAGGTCGGCCGTCGCCTTGGCCTGCACCGTCGTGACACCGCTCAGGTGGTCCTTAGCCGGGTCGTAGCGAACCTTCACGGTGTAGCTGGCGACGTCGTAGCCGCCGTTGCCGTAACCGGGGAAGTAGGGGTCGCCGGCACCCGCGGCGCCCGGCTTGAAGTCCGGTGCCGGCGACGCCGACTCGCTCGGCGCCGCCGACGGCGACGGTGCCGCCGTCTCCTCCGGCGCGGCCGACTCGCAGCCGGTCAGCCCCAGCGCCCCCACCAGCAGCAGAGCCACGCCCCGCCGCAGGTGCACCCGCCCACCTGTCATCGTCTGTCCTCTCCCCGTGGGTTGGTGACCGACGGACGGTCGGCCATCGCGACCAGCCTCGAATCGATCGCAGGCGGCAGCCTACCGATGGATGATCATTGCGAGAACGTCATTACGGCGGTGGCGGCGGAATGTGTCCCGGCCGAGGGTGGCCAGGCGGAGGAGGCGGCCGAGGTCAGGGCAGGGCGGGCGGGGCGGTGCCGGTCAGCCAGGTGTCGAAGAACGGGCCCAGCGAGCGCCCGGAGATCCGCTCGGCCAGGGCGACGAAATCGTCGGTGGTCGCGGTGGCGTCCCGTCGCTCGGTGGTCCACGCCCGCAGGATCTGGAAGAAGGCGTCGTCGCCCACGGTACGGCGCAGCGCGTGCACGGTCAGCGCCCCGCGCTTGTAGACGGCCGAACTGAACATCTGGCCGGGGCCGGGATCGAGGGTGGGTCGGGACCAGTCAGTGGCCGCGTACTGGGTCTCGAAACTGCGCTGGGCGCTGCGTCCGCCGTCGTGCTCCTCCCACAGCCACTCGGCGTAGCTGGCGAAGCCCTCGTTGAGCCAGATGTCGCCCCAGCGGGCCAGCGCCACGCTGTTGCCGAACCACTGGTGGGCCAGCTCGTGGGCGACCACCCCGAAGTTCGGCTCACCGGTACGGAAGAAGCCCGGCCCGTAGACCGGCCGGGACTGCGTCTCCAGCGCGTACCCGATCCGGTTGTCGGCGACCACCACGCCGCCGTACGCCTCGAACGGGTACGGCCCGAACCGGCCGGCCAGGAAGTCGGCGATCTCGCCGGTACGGGCCAGCGACGCGGCCTCCGCCCCGGTGGCGGGCAGCCCGGCCGGTACGGCGGTGACCAGCGGCTTCCCGGCGTGGCTGCCGGTCTCCACCCGGTAGTCCCCGATCACCAGCGTGGTCAGGTAGCTGGCCATCGGCGACCGCTCGGCCCAGCGCCAGGTGGTCCAGCCGTCGGCGCTGGTCCGCTCCCCCGGCACCCCGTTGCTCAGCGCGGCGAGGCCGTCGGGGACGGTCACCTCGATGTCGTAGGTGGCCTTGTCGGAGGGGTGGTCGTTGACCGGGAACCAGGTCGCCGCCGAGTGGGGCTGGCCGAGCGCGATCGCACCGTCGTCGGTGTGCTGGAATCCGCCGCTGCCGAGCACGCCGTCGGCGACCGCTGCGGGCACACCGGCGTACGCCACCTCGACGGTGAACCGGCTGCCCGAGCCGAGCCCCTGCCGCGGGGTGACGACCAGTTCGCCGTCGGCGTGCCGGTGTTTCGCCGGGGCACCGTCCACGGTGACCGAGCTGACGTCCAGGCCGGCCAGGTCGAGGTTGAACCGGGACAGCGGTTGGGTCGCGGTCGCGGTGACCTCGGCCTTGCCGGTGAGCCGGTCGTCCGCCGGGTCGTAACGCACCGCCAGCCGGTAGTGGCCGACGTCGTACCCACCGTTGCCGCTGCCCGGCACGTACGGATCGTCGAGATCCACACTGCCCGCCCGAAAACCTCCGGCATCCGGCGCATCCCGGTCCCCAGTGCAGTTGACCAGCGCAACCGCAGCCACCACCGCCACCGCGACCGCCCGACCCCGCCGCCCAAAACCCCCATCCACCCGGCCGAGACTACCGCCGCCCGCGCCGCCGATCATGGAGTTGTGCTGGGTGGCTAAGCGGTGGGCCGGGGGTCAGCGGTCGAGGACGAGGCCGACCTTCTGGAATTCCTTAAGGTCCCGGTAGCCGCACTTGGCCATGGCGCGGCGGAGGCCGCCGAACAGGTTCAGCTGGCCGTCGGGCTCGTCGGCGGGGCCGAAGAGGAGACGCTCCATCGAGCCGATGGGCTCGCCGGCGGTCTCGAACGCGCCTCGGGGCAGCGACGGGTGGCTGGCCGCCGAGTGCCACCAGGCCCCGCCGGCCGGCGCCTCCTCGCACAGCGAGAGCGGCTCGCCGAGCATCACCGCGTCCGCGCCGCAGCCGAGCGCCTTGGCGATGTCACCGGAGGTCCGGATGTCGCCGTCGGCGATCAGGTGCACGTACCGGCCGCCGGTCTCGTCCAGGTAGTCCCGCCGGGCCGCGGCGGCGTCGGCGATCGCGGTGGCCATCGGCACCCGGATGCCGAGCACGGACTCGGTGGTGGACCACTCGTCGCCACCGATGCCGACGATCACGCCGGCCGCGCCGGTCCGCATGAGGTGCAGCGCCGTCTTGTAGTCGGTGCAGCCGCCGACGATGACCGGCAGATCCAGGTCGGCGATGAACTCCTTGAGGTTGAGCGGCTCGTCGGTGGTCGAGACGTGCTCGGCCGAGACGATGGTGCCCTGGATGACCAGGATGTCGACGCCGGCGTCGAGGATCACCGGGGCCAGCGCCAGGGTGTGCTGCGGGGAGACCCGCACCGCCACCGTGCCACCGCCGTCACGCAGCTCGCGGACCCGCTCGGTGATCAGATCCGGCCGGATCGGCTCGGCGTACACCTCCTGGAGCCGCTTGGTGGCGGGGGCCTCCTCGTCCAGGCCGGCCAGCTCCTCCAGCACCTTGGTCGGGTTCTCGTAGCGGGTCCAGAGCCCCTCGACGTTGAGCACGCCGAGGCCACCGAGCTGCCCGAGCCGAACCGCCGAGGCCGGGCTCATCGTCGCGTCGGAGGGATGCCCGACGCAGGGGATGCCGAACTGGTACGCGTCGAGCTGCCAGCCGGTGGAGACGTCGTCGACGTCCCGGGTACGGCGGCTCGGCACGATCGCGATGTCGTCCAGGTGGTAGCCGCGCTGCGCGGTCTTGCCCAGCCCGATCTCGACCACGTCACGCATGGGGGACTCCAGGTGTGTTCGGGGGTGGTGGGGGGTGTCAGCGGGTGTGGTAGTTGGGTGCCTCGACGGTCATCTGGATGTCGTGCGGGTGGCTCTCCTTGAGCCCGGCCGCAGTGATCCGGATCAGCTGGCCACGCTGGTGCAGCTCGGAGATGCTCTCCGCACCGGCGTACCCCATCGCCAGCCGCAGGCCGCCGACCAACTGGTGGGCGACCCGGGACAGCGGCCCGCGGTACGGAACCTGGCCCTCGACGCCCTCCGGCACCAGCTTCTCGTCGCTGGTCACATCCTGCTGGAAGTAACGGTCCTTGGAGTACGACTTGGCCTGCCCGCGGGACTGCATCGCACCGAGCGAACCCATCCCGCGGTACGCCTTGAACTGCTTGCCGTTGACGAAGATCAGCTCGCCCGGGCTCTCCTCGCAACCGGCCAGCAGACTGCCGAGCATCACCGTGTCGGCACCGGCGACCAGCGCCTTGGCGATGTCGCCGGAGTACTGGATGCCGCCGTCACCGATCACCGGCACACCGGCCGGGCGAGCCGCCCGCGCGGCCTCCATGATCGCCGTGATCTGCGGCACGCCGACGCCGGCCACGATCCGGGTGGTGCAGATGGCGCCCGGCCCCACACCGACCTTCACCCCGTCGGCACCGGCGTCGACCAGCGCCTTCGCGCCGGCGTAGGTGGCCACGTTGCCGCCGACGATGTCGATGGCCACGTCCTTCTTGAGCCGGCCGACCATGTCCAACACGGCCCGCTGGTGTCCGTGGGCGGTGTCCACGATGAGCACGTCGACACCCGCGTCGACCAGCGTCCGGGCCCGCTTGTACGAGTCCTCGCCGACGCCGATCGCCGCCGCCACCCGCAGCCGACCCGCGTCGTCCTTGGTGGCGTTCGGGTACTGCTCGCTCTTGGTGAAGTCCTTGACCGTGATCAAGCCGCGCAGCTTGCCGGCGCCGTCGACGATCGGCAGCTTCTCGACCTTGTGCTGGCGCAGCAGGCCCAGCGCGTCGTCCTTGCTCACCCCGACCGGTGCGGTGACCAGCGGGGCCCGGGTCATGATCTCGTGGACCTTCGTGTCCGGGTCGGAGACGAAGCGCATGTCCCGGTTGGTGACGATGCCGACGAGCTGCCCCTGGGCGTCCACCACCGGCACGCCGGAGATGCGGTAGCGCCCGCAGAGCTGGTCGACCTCACGCAGCGTGTCGTCCGGGCTGGCGGTCACCGGGTTGGTGATCATGCCGGACTCGGAGCGCTTCACCAGGTCGACCTGGAGCGCCTGGTCCTCCGCGGAGAGGTTGCGGTGCAGTACGCCGATGCCGCCCTGCCGGGCCATCGCGATCGCCATCCGCGCCTCGGTCACCGTGTCCATCGCGCTGGACAGCAGCGGAATGGAGAGGGTGACGTTACGGGTCAGCCGGGTGACGGTGTTGACCCGGCTGGGCACCACGTCCGACTCGCCCGGCTGAAGCAGCACGTCGTCAAAGGTCAGCCCCAGCGGCACCACCCTCGCCGAGCCGGCGGGCAGCTCGGGCAGATGGCCGCCCAGCTCGCCACCCTCGGCGCCGGCGGAAAGGTTGGTACGGGGCGAATTCTCCACGATTGCTCTCCTGAGCTGTTCGAACGGGCTTCAGTGAGGTGGCGCGGGCGGGCACCGGCAACGCCGGGCGAGGGTGCGTCAGCCCCATCGTACCCAGTGGCCGGGGTGACACCGGCGTCCGGCGCGTGCGGGCGGCGGCGGTCACACCCGAGCGCTCCCGACGCCCATCGCCCGGCACGGCGGCGGGCTCCCGGCGCTCCCGGCGACGTCGGGTTGCGCGACGGGGGGCGGGCATCGGCGGGGGCTTGGGTCTACGGTGAGGGGGTGCAAGACGAGCCCATCGACCCGTTCACCGGCGACCCGACCGATCCGGCGGCCGACCTGGACGACCCGGGCCGCGAGGCCCCGCTCGATCCGCTGACCGAGGTCGAGCGCCAGGACGTGCTGGAGGACCTCGCCGACCTGGAGATCTACCAGGCGCTGCTCGCGCCGATCGGCGTACGCGGGCTCGTCATCGAGTGCGAGGACTGCCGCGAGCCGCACTACTTCGACTGGGACCTGCTGCGGGGCAACCTGCGCCACCTGCTCACCTCCGGGCGTCCCCGGGTGCACGAGCCGGCCTACGACCCCGATCCCGACCACTACGTCACCTGGGACTACGCCCGAGGCTACGCCGACGGCGTGCACGACACCCTCAGCGAGGGCACCGAGGACGAGGCCGACGCCAGCAACTGACCCATTCCGTCCGGCCGCCGGGCCGGCGTCCCATCCGACCGGCCAGGGGCTCAGGCAACCAGCCCGTGGGCCCGTCCAGCCGTCGGGCTCAGGCGACGAGCCCGGCACGGAAGCCGGCGGCCACCGCGTGCGCGCGGTCGCGGGCGCCAAGTTTGCGGAACAGCCGCCGGGCGTGGGTCTTCACGGTGTCCTCGGAGACGAACAACTCGCGGCCGATCTCGGCGTTGCTCTTGCCTTCGGCCATGCCGAGCAACACCTGCAACTCCCGCTCGGTGAGGCCGATCGCGGACCGTTCGGGCCGGGCCGGCGCGGCCTTGCCCGGCTCGGGCTCGGCATCCGGCTCGGCCGGGTCGTCGCCGCGCTGCGCCGGCACCATCGCCGGGCCGCCCGAGGCGTCGACGCCGTTGGCCGACCAGGGCGGTGCGGGCTCGCCGGCGGGTCGGCCGCCCTGCGCCGGCCGTACCGGACTGCCGACCGCCGCAGCGTCCCGGGCCGGATCCGCGATCCGGTGCCGACTGGCCCGGCCGGGCGCGGACAGCAGCAGCAACGCCTTGGCGACCGCGCTGGTCAGGTCGTGATCCACGCCCTGGATCAGCCCTCGTGCCCCGGCGCTTATGGTCGCCGCCGCCGCCTCGGACTCCTCCGCGCCGAGCAGCAGGACGGCGGCCTGCGGCGCGCGGGCCAGCACCCGGCGGACGAAGCCGGCGCTGTCGGGCCGGGTGAGCGCCGTGTCGGCGAGTACCACGTCAGCGGGACGCTCGGCCAACCGCAGCATCACCTCGGGATCGGAGACGGCCGTCCGGACGGCACCGGACAGTCCCAGCCGCGCCGCCGCGGAGGTCAGGTGCTGCGCCGCGAGCGGCGTCCGAACGCACACGAGAACCGTACGCACAGTGATCTCCTCTCCGCACACGAGCAGACCATGACCGGGTGGGCTCGGGAGGAGGTTCCGGGCAATCCTCCCAACTTTTCCGACAGATAGGGCATATGCCGCAAGTCGCCAGGGGTTCTGGATCAAAGACGTGTGAGTTGAGCACGGTCCGGGTACCGAGGGGCCAGGCCGGGAACGGTGCGCCTGCGCGGCCCGCCGCCCGGACAGCCGGCCACAAGCATCTCGCGGTGCCGCGCGAGAGGAGGGGTGCTGATGTCGAACGTACGCAGACTGCCCGGACCCATCATCGACCTCTGGGAGTGGCAGCGGCTCGGCGCCTGCCGAGGCCGGGACAGCGCCCAGTTCTTCCACCCCGACGGCGAACGCGGCTCCTCGCGGCTGCGCCGGGAATCCGCCGCCAAGTCCGTCTGCCGCGCCTGCCCGGTCCGCGCCGAGTGCGCCGCACACGCCCTGGCCGTGCGGGAGCCGTACGGGGTGTGGGGTGGCTTCACGGAATCGGAACGGCTGCGACTGCTCGCGGTCGGCTGGGAGGATCTCGCCGACCGCCGGAAGACCCGGGTCGACGTCACCCGGCTGGAGGGCCGGCTGGGCAGTTCCCACAAGTCGACGATCCCCACCCAACGCAACGTCGCCTGACGACGCCCGCCGTGGGGCGGGCGGTGGGATCGGGTCAGCTGACGGTGAGGGTGACGGTGTGCCAGCCGGTCGCGCCGTCCGGGGCCACGTCCTGCCGCTGGCCGGTCTGGGTCTCGCCGGTACTGTCCGTCGCCCGCACCTGGAGGGTGTGCTCGCCGGGGCTGGCCTGCCACCGCCACGACCACTGCACCCAGGTGTCCACCGAGATGGTCGAGGCCAGCTCGGCCTCCTGCCAGGGGCCGCCGTCGACACGTACCTCGACCCGGCGGATGCCTCGATGCTGCGCCCAGGCGACGCCGGCCACGGTGACCGGGCCGGCGGCCGGTCGGTTGCGCGGCCGGGGCGTGTCGATCCGCGACTGCGTCTTCACCGGCCCCTGGGCGGACCAGCCTCGGGGCACCCAGTACGCGTCGAAGTCGGCGAAGCTGGTCAGCTCCAGCTCGGTGATCCACTTGCACGCCGACACGTAGCCGTACAGGCCGGGCACCACCATCCGGGCGGGAAAGCCGTGCGCGACCGGTAGCGGCTCACCGTTCATCCCGACGGCGAGCAGGGCGTCCCGACCGTCGCGCAACACGGCGGTCGGGGTGCCGCAGGTCCAGCCGTCGACCGAGCGCCCGACCACCTGGTCGGCGCCGTCCACTGGCGCCGCCTCGTCGAGCAGCTCCCGGATCGGTACGCCCAGCCACCGCGCGTTGCCGATCAGGTCACCGCCGACCTCGTTGGAGACACAGGCCAGCGTGACGTACCGCTCGACCATCGGCCGGGCGAGCAGGTCGGCGTAGCTCAGCGTGATCGGGTTGCGGACCCGGCCGTGGATGCGCAGCCGCCAGGACTCCGGGTCCACCTGCGGCACCACCAGCGCCGTGTCGATCCGGTAGAAACCCCGGTTCGAGGTGACATAGCTGGCGAGGCCCGGCAGCGCCAGGTCGGCCCCGGCCGGCACCGGCCGCGCGGCGGAGACCGGCGCGGGCAGGATGATCGCCTCGCGGGCGGCCGACACCCCACGCCGGCCGGCCAACCATCGCCCGGCGACACCGCCGACGGCGGCCACCCCGAGCACCGTGCCCACGCCGGTGAGGAACCGCCGCCGCGACCCCGGATCGGCCGGCCCGGACTCACTCCGGCCGGACGCACTCGCGCCAGAACCGGCATGCCGGCCCGGGCCACCGGCGGTCGCCGGGATCGGGGTGGGTGGGGACCAGGGCCACGGGTCGAGTTCCAGCGGGCCGGCGACGAACGCCCACAACGTCACCCCGCCGACCACCGCCCCGATCAGCGACGGCAGGGCGTCGGCGACATCCGCGCCGGCCCGGGTCAGCGCCGCCGCCGTGCCGAGCCCGGCGAAGGCCGCGATGCCGGCCAGGCCCACCGCCAACCGACGGGCGGCCAACCTCCCGAGCAGGGCGGCGAAGCCGCCGAGCAGCAGCGCCGTCCCGACCAGCAGGGCGATTTTGTCGTACGTGCCGAACAGCGCGATGCCGAGCCGCTTGACCGGTTCGGGGGCGGTGTCCACGACCAGCCCGCCGACCGCGACCAGCGGCGACGAACGGGGGCCGGTCAGCGCCGCAACCAGTTCGGCGGTGCCGATGGCCGCCGCGGCGGCGGTGACGCCGGCGAGGGCGGCAAACCGGGGTGTCGTGCTGCTCACCGACCCAGTGTTTCCGACCGGGGCGCCCGCCCGGTAGCCACGTCAGCGTTCCGTAATCCTTCCCGACCCGGGCTGACTCCGGACCAGCCCGGGACCGGACCGGCTCCGGACACACGTGGGGCGCACCGTCGTTGACGGTGCGCCCCCCCGCCCGCGTACGGGGGGGTCAGATAGGAAGGGCGGCGGGGAGGGGCAAAGGG
>NZ_JBFBAO010000304.1:0-8879 GCF_040682255.1 Micromonospora sp. NPDC051296
AGCCCCAGACGCTGGCCGACGAGGGCCGGTTGAACGCGGCGACGACCTGGCCGGCGCTGTTGGTGAAGGTCATGACCGTGCCCGAGGTCCGCCCGGAGTAGCGGATGTCGGGCCGGTCACCGAACGGCACCACGGTCAGCGTCCGGGTGGTGTACGCGTTCCATGCCGAGGCGATGTACGAATCCAGGTAGGTCGGGCTGAACAGGCCGGCGCCAGCCGCCTTGCCCGGTGCCAGTACGCGCAGCACCGTGCCGTCGGCGCGGCTGTAAACGGTGTTCGCCCAGCCGGACTGGGACCGGATGCCGTTGATGATGGCGTTGCGGCCGCCGGTGACGACATCGCCGGTGCGCTTGGTGGCGCCGTTGGCACCGGTCACGGTGACCGCGTGCGGCACCGAGAACATGTCCACCTGCGAGCTGTTGAGCCACAGGCCGGCGTCGTTGTAGGTGAACTCGCTCCAGTCGAACAGGATGTCGCGGTTGGGGTCACCGGGGGCCCAGGGTGCGGGCTGCACCAGACCGTTCGGGGTGAGGAAGAACTTCAGCTTCTCACCGAGGGAGAAGTAGACGCGACCGGAGAAGCCGCGCGGGAACCGGACCGTGGTGCTGGCACCGTTGGCCGGTCCGGGGATCGACGCGTCGGGGGCGGGCGACGGCGGGATCTGCCCGCCGGTCCAGGGGATGAACGTACCGGCCTGGTTGACGTAGCCGAGGCGGCCGGAGGAGAGCTGTACGCCGAGGACGTACAGGTGGACGGCTCCGGCTCGGCCGGTGTTGTTGGTGACCGTTACCGGCAGCAACGGTGGACCGATGGCCTGGGCGGGGGCGGCGACGAGGGCGGTCGGGACGGCGGCGATCAGGGCTGCGACGACAGCCAGCAGCCTGGTTCGGACAACCACGGAAACTCCTCCGCTCGGTGGTGACACGGTGTGAGAGAGCGCTCTCCCAGACTCTGACTGTTAACGACGTTTGTCAATAGATGTGCGACGATGTCGCGCATCCGGGCGGCTGGCCACGATATCGTCGGCTGGGACATCACCAGCCCGGCTCACGCCCAAGGGTGCGAGATGGTCGATATCGCGTACGTCCCCGGCGTCGGCGCCCGCCCTCGACACCGCCATGCCCGATGACCGAGGTTGACGTTCTGGTGGTCGGGGCAGGCCCCACCGGCCTGGCGCTGGCCGGGCAGTTGTCGGCCTTCGGCACTCAGGTCCGCCTGATCGACCGGGCCCGCGACCGGGCCCACGAGTCCCGGGCGCTGGCCGTGCAGCCCCGCACCCTGGAGGTGCTCCGGTCCCTCGGCGTGACCGACGAGTTGGTGGCCGCCGGCAACCCGGCGGTGCGGGTGTGCCTGCACGCCCAGGGCCGGCAGCGTTCGGTGCCGTTGTTCGACCTGGGCCTGGCCGACACCGCGTACCCGTATCTGCTCCTGCTGTCACAGGCGGAAACCGAGCGGGTGCTGGGTGAGCACCTGGCAGTCGCCGGCGTCGACGTGGAGCGCGGCGTCGAGCTGGTCGGGCTGGAGGACCGCGCGGGGGGCGGCACGGTCGCCATCCTGCGGCACACCGACGGCCGCCAGGAGCTGGTGGCGGCCCGGTTCGTGGTGGGCTGCGACGGCGCGCACAGCACCGTCCGCCACCTCGCCGGGATCGGGTTCGAAGGCGGCACGTACCCGCAGACGTTCGTGCTCGCCGACCTGGAAGCCGACGGAATCGACGGCGCCGCTGCGCACGTCTTCCTGGCCGAGCAGGGCATGCTGCTCTTCTTCCCGCTCGGCCGCCCCGCCAGCTGGCGGATGATCGTGATGCGACCGCCCACCGATCACACCCCGCCGGACGCCCCGCTAACCCTCGACGAGGTCCAGACGCTCGCCGACACCTACGCCGACCGGGCGATACATCTGCGCGACCCGGTATGGATGACGAACTTCCGGCTGCATCACCGCGCTGCCACTCGTTACCGGGCCGGGCCGGTGTTCCTCGCCGGCGACGCCGCACACATTCACAGCCCGGCCGGCGCGCAGGGCATGAACACCGGCATCCAGGATGCGGTCAACCTCGGCTGGAAGCTCGCGCAGGCGCTGCGCGGTAATGCCGGGCCGGCGCTGCTGGACAGCTACGAGGCAGAGCGGGCGCCGGTCGGACGGATGGTGCTGCGTTTCACCGACCGCGCATTCGCCGTCGCCACCTCCACCAATCCGGTGGTGCGGTTCGCCCGGACCCGAATCGCGCCCGCGCTGGTCCCCGTCGTCCTCGCCTCGAAACTCGCCCGCGCGACCGCGTTCCGCACCGTGGCGGAGCTGAACATCGGCTACCGGCACAGTCCGCTGTCGGAACAGGGCGCAGGCGCGCCGCGTCGGGGCCCGAGGGCGGGCGACCGACTGCCTGACGCCCCGCTGCCGAGCAGCGATGGAGCGTCGACGCTGCACCAGCTCATCGCGCGGCCCGGATGGCACCTGCTGCTCTGCGGGCCGGCGGATGCCTGGCCGGCCACCGTGACCGCTCGGCTGGACCGGTACCGGCTGACCGTGCACCGGTTGACCGGGCCCGTCCGGTCGGCCGGGTGGGCCGGTGCCGGTCTGGCGCTGCGCCGACCGGGTGTCAGGGGTGTCGCCTCGCTGTACCTGGTTCGCCCCGACGGGCATGTCGGCTACCGGTCCGGCGACAGCGACCTGACCGGGCTACGGGCGTACCTGGACCGCTGGGTCGGCGAGTAGGGGAGAAGGACCGATCTCCCCCGGACGGGGGAGGCGCTTCCGCAGGCAGATCCCCGTTTTCCGGGAGGCGTGAGTCGCCGGACCGCTGGCATGCTGGCAGCCATGGCCAACCCAGACCTCCCGCATTCGTCGCCGGGCGCAACGCAGATGGGGCCCGCTGTCCGCTTGGGCGTGTCCGGAGCCGGCCTGCGGGCCGGCCTGGCCGCGTGGGCCCCGCCCTTGGCGCTCGCGTTCGTCGTGGAGGTGGTGCTGCTGACGACCCCGGGGCCGCAGCCGTATGCCTTCGACGACTTCCCCGGCGCTGTGCTGAGCGCTGGCGACATGGGTCGCATCGCGCTCGGGTTGGCCAACCTCGCCGCGGTCATGGCGGTCGCGTTGTCCCGGTACCGGCTCGGGCTGGCCTGCGTGCTGGCCGCCGTCCCGTGGGTGCTCTCGCCGTTGGCGGCGGTGATGGCGTGGGGCTGGTGGCTTGCCGGTCTGGCCGTGCTCGGGGTCGCGGTCTTCGACGGTGCCCGCCGGCGGGCGCTGTGGATCGCGGCCCTGGTGGTCACCCTGGCGGTGGTCTACTGCACGAGCGGGGTGTACTGGAACGTGCCGGCCGTCGGGCCGGTCAACCTGTACGGCCGCGACCCGAGTCGGTGGCTCGACGACCTGCGGCTGTTCTACCTGTCGGCGTACCTGGGCGCGGTGGTCGCCGTGGTGCTGACCGCGGCGCTCGCCAGAGTTGTCGCGCGCCGAGTGCGGGCCACTCGCGCCACCTCGACATCCGCGCCGCCGATGGTGGTGGCCGCCGCCCCGCCCACGCCGGCCGACGCCGCACCATCGTGCCCCGCCGAACGGACCCCGTCCGGGCCATGGGCCGGACGGATGGCCACCCTCACCCGGCGCGAGCGGGAGGTGCTGCTCGCCGCCACCCGGGGCCTGTCCAACGCCGGGATCGCCGCTGACCTGGTCATCGGCGAGGAGACGGTGAAGACCCACGTCTCCGAGGTGCTGCGCAAACTCGGCTGCCGCGACCGTGTACAGGCCGTCATCGCGGCCTACGAGTCCGGCCTGGTCACACCGACATCCGAGTAGTCGGCGGACGGCCGACCAGCCGGCGCCGGGCGCGGGCCAGGATCGCGGCGGTGCTGACGAGGACCGCCGCGACCAGCACGGCCAGGGCGCCGAGCGTGAGCGGGTCCGGGTGGACCACGCTCTGCCCGCGCAGCGCCTGCCAGGTCGTCAACCCGACCACCCCGAGGTAGCCGAGCGAAGCGACCCAGATCAGCCCGGTACGGTCGGCGACGCGCAGCCACCGGGGGCCGAACCTGCCGAGCAGGAGACCGAGCAGCGGGAGTGCCTGCAACGCGTGCAGGCCGATGAAGTGGGCGACCCGCAGGTCGCCGCCGACGGTGCTCCAGCCGACCACCGGCAGACCCGGGCCACCGTCCGGGACTCCGACGCTGTGCGCGCCGACGGTCGGCATGCTCTGGCCCGACTGCGCCGACTGGAGTTGCTGCGCGGTGGGCTGGGTCATGAAGAAGGCCACGCCCATGCCGACCGTGCTGATCAGCACGCCGAGTCGCAGCGACCAGGCGAGCGCCCGGTCGAGCAGTCGCTGGCGCAGCAGTAGCAGGCCGACCAGGAGGTTGGCGAGCCAGACCACCACGACCGCGACGGCCATGACGGACCAGATCGCCGCGTGCGCCGGGGTGGACACGTTGAAGTGGCTGGTCGTGCCGGCGGCCGTGGCGCCGACGATCAGGACCATCTCCACGGCCAGCGCGAGCGCGGTGGCCCAGGACACCAGCCGGACCAGGCGAGGGTGTCCGGTGACGTACGTGAACAGCCAGACGAGGGTGAACGAGTAGACGGCGATCGACACGGCGAACTTGGCCGGCTTGAGCCAGGCCGGCGCACCGGTGATCACCCGCGGGTCGGCGATCAGCCCGACCGTGGTGCCCACCAGGAGCACCACCATGGCCGCGCCGATCAGCGTGAGTGGTTTGTCGCGTGCCCAGGCTCGTCGCAGCAGGTGCAACGGGTGGGTACGGACGATGGGGTCAGCAAGTACGCCGCTGGCCATGGCTCCTCCAGCCGGATGGATGGATAGTGTCGGTATCTATGGCAGATAGTGACACTATCCAGTCCGCTGACGCAAGGGCCTATCGGGGTGAGTGGTTCGCCGAGCCGGCGGTCGTCGCTGCCGTCGAGGTGCCGGGCGGCAGGTCGCACGCCGGGTCCCGGCCCGGCACCTTTGGCCACTCGTCCCGGGGCATCAGGCGGCGGGCGGAGGCATCCTCCTGGGCCAGGCGGCGCAGTGCGTTGAGCACGATCTCGCCGAGCACGGTGCTGGTGACCACGCCCTCGACCATTCGCATCCGCTCGCCCCGGGCCACCACCAGGTCCACCTCCTGCCCGGCGATCTGCTCCATCGTGTCGGCGTAGCGCGGCAGCATCGCGACGATGTCGTCCTGCCCCAACGCGCGAAGGGCGGCCACCGCATCGGCCGCCACGTCGAACTGGGGCGCGTGGTCGGGCACCAGCCAGCCCCGGCGGCGAGCCAGCTCGACCACTTCCGCCCGAGCCGCCTGCCAGGCCGCGCTGTCCGGATCCCGGCGCGGGCTGCCGGCCACCGCGTAGGACGCCGCGCCGAGCAGTTTGTGTCCCGTCACGTTCGGCTCGTCGATCGCGGCCAGTACGTCACGCGCGGCGGCGATCGACAATCCGCCGACGTCGATCAGAGCGCGGATGAGTCGGAGCCGGTGCAGGTGTTCGTCGGTGTAGACGGCCTGGTTGCGTCCGGTCGCCTCGCCCGGCGCCAGCAGGCCCTCCCGCAGGTAGAACTTGATCGACGGGATGGTGATCCCGCTCCGGCTGGAGAGTTCGGCGATGCGCACGGATGGTTCCTCCTGGTCCCGAGTCAGAACCGGATAGTAGCGCTATCTGCTGCTGCGCGTATCCGGGCCGCCGCGTTCTCTTGTTCTCGGACGATGCCTAGAACTACTATGCATCATGGTTCTAGGTGTGAGGTGAAGGAGGGCCTGTGAGGGTCACCAAGGATCTCGTGGCCGCCTCGGCGACGCCGATGGTGCTGGGCATCCTGGCCGACGGTGAGAGCTACGGCTACGCGATTCTCCGACGGATCAACGAACTGTCCGATGGAGAGTTGGACTGGACCGAGGGGCTGCTGTATCCGTTGCTGCACCGGCTTGAGCGCCTCGGGTACGTGAAGTCGAGCTGGCAGTCGGCCGCCGGGGAGCGGCGGCGCAAGTACTACCGCATCACCAGCAGCGGCCTGGCCGAGCTCGCCGAGCAACGCCGCCAGTGGGACACGGTCGTGAGCACACTCAAGGAGATCTGGCCCGGCGACGTCCGACGGTTGGCCGCGATTCCGCTGGAGGGTCGGGCATGACAGCGGCAGACAACCAGGACGAACTGGAGGCCCAGTTCGCCCAGTGGCGCCAGTACGTACAGCGCCGCCCGGAGCTGCAGCAGGCCGACTCAGAAGAGCTCGAAGACCATCTTCGGGCCTCTGTCGACCAGCTCGTCGCCGTTGGCCTGCGCGCCGACGAGGCGTTCCTCATCGCGGTCAAACGCATGGGTGGCCTGGACGACCTGGCTCGCGAGTTCGCCCGGGAGCATTCGGAACGGTTGTGGAAGCAACTGGTGCTGACCGGCGAGAACGACGGCCAGGTGGCAGGCGCCCGGTCGCGGCGTGACCTGCTCGTGATGGTCATCTGCGCGGCGGGCGCGGCGGTGTCGGTCAAGGTGCCGGAACTGTTCGGCATGAGCCTGGAACAGGACGGCGCGTTCTACGCGCCCAACTTCGCTCTGTTCGCGCTGCCCTGGCTGGCGGCCTACCTGGCCTGGCGTCGCCAGGCCAGGCCAGTGCTGATCGGGGTGCTGCTGGCGTTGTTCGCGCTGGGCGCCGTGGCCGCGAACGTCTACCCGCTCGCGGACGACTCCCAGTCGTTGGTCCTGACCGCCATCCATCTCCCCATCGCCCTGTGGCTGGTGGTCGGTCTGGCCTACGTCGCCGACGACCTGCGCTCGTCACGTCGGCGGATGGATTTCATCCGCTTCACCGGCGAATGGTTCGTCTACGTCAACCTCATCGGCCTCGGCGGCGGTGTGCTGATCGCGTTTATGTTCGGCACCTTCGAGGCCATCGGCATCGTCCCGGAGGACTTCATCTCGCAGTGGGTCCTGCCCTGCGGCGTCGTCGCCTCGGTGGTGGTGGCCGGGTGGCTGGTCGAAGCCAAGCAGAGCGTTGTCGAGAACATCGCGCCAGTACTCACCCGGCTCTTCACCCCGCTGTTCACCGCCGTGTTGCTGGCCTTCCTCATCGCCCTCGTCTGGACCAGTTCCGGCATCAATGTCGAGCGGGAAGCGCTGATCCTGTTCGACCTGCTGCTGGTCGTGGTGCTGGGGTTGCTGCTCTACTCGATCTCGGCCCGCGATCCGCTGGCCCCGCCCGGCCTCTTCGACAAGCTGCAACTCGCCCTCGTGGTCAGCGCGCTCATCATCGACGTGCTGGTGCTGCGGGAGATCACCCATCGCATCACCGAGTACGGCACCACACCTAACAAGGCGGCGGCGCTCGGCGAGAACGTCATCCTGCTGGCCAACCTCGCCTGGTCGGCATGGCTGATGCTGGGATTCGTCCGGCGGCGCACACCGTTCGCGGCGCTCGAACGCTGGCAGACCGGCTACCTACCGGTGTACGCCGTGTGGTCCTGGATCGTGGTCCTGGTCTTCCCCCCGCTGTTCAGCTACCTCTGACGTCCCCGCTCGTCGGCTACCTAGACGCCTGGGCCGGTGCGTGCGCACCGGCCCAGGCGCCCTGAGGACGATCGACTCAGAATCCGAGTACGGTCCGTCCGCCGACCACCGGCAGCCGCAGCTCGCTGTGCTGCGGCGCGACCCGCAGCTCGGTGCCGCCGAGCGGCAGCAGGGTGTATTCCTGGTCGCTGGAGAAGACGACCACGCCGATCCGGTGACCTGCCGGGAAGACGTAGTCCTTCGGCTCCAGGGTCCACCGGAAGTCGTACAGCTTGCCCTGCTTGAGCGGCTCGGTGCGCGCCGGGCCCTTGCGGTTCTGCGGGTCCATCCAGCCCCGGGTCACCACGGTCGGTGCGGCGGTCGAGCCGGCCGGGCCGTAGTCGACCAGGTACGCGGTCAGGTTGGCGTCCGGCTTGTTGTCGATCGCCATCCGCAGCCGCATCTCGGGGCGCCCGGAGATGCGGACGTCCTGGTTCAGCACGGGGGAGCGGTAGACGAGCCGGTTCGGGCTCGCCGTGTCCGGGCCGGCCACCAGGGTGTCCGGGTGGATGGTCCGGCCCTCGTCGACGAAGCGCTGTTCGACCTTGCCGTTCGGCCTGGCAGAGGTGAGCGTGCCCGGCGCGGTGGCATCGGTCGCGCCCAGCTGCAGGGTGACATCGCGGGTGCCCGGGTCGGGCCAGTTGCGGTACGTGGTGTACGCCCGGTTCTCCCGCTGCAGCACCGCGGTCGGCTCGTCCATGATCCCGTTGCGTACGTTCCACAGCCAGTAGTCGAACCAGCGGTTCTCGGTCTGCTTGTAGGTCCAGGTCCGGCCATCGGGCAGGGTCACCGACGCGGTGTTGCCCGGCCCGCCGTGCCCACCCTGGTGCAGCCAGATCTTGCGCGGGACGTTCCGCTCGGTCAGCTCGTCCCACCAGCCGGCGAAGTGCTCGGTCTTCACGTTCCAGTCGTTGAGACCGTGCACGACGAAGACGCTCGCCTTGACCTTCTTGGCGTCGAGGTAGTCGCGGTCCTGCCAGAACTTGGAGTAGTCGCCGGTGACCCGGTCCTGCTGCTCGGTCAACGCGGCGATTTCGTCGGCGCAGGGGCCTTCGGCCCGCGCCCGGCCGGCGGTGAACTGGGCCAGGACGTCGACGTCCTCGCCCTGGTACGTCCCGGGTGCGACGACCAGACCGTTTGCCCGGTAGTAGTCGTACCAGCTGCTGATCGCGGCGACCGGCACGATGGTCTTGAGCCCCTTGACCCCGGTGGTGGCGACCTGGTTCGGCAGCGTGCCGTTGTAGGAGACGCCGGTCATGCCGACCGCGCCGGTGGTCCAGTCGGCGGTGACCGGGGCACCGTTCGCGTCGTACCCCTTCGCCCGTCCGTTCAGCCAGTCGATGACCGCCTTGGTGCCG